>NZ_CP019288.1:3051995-3358118 GCF_009901525.1 Kordia antarctica | reverse complement strand
GGATTTTTCGTTAAGAATTTTCGAATCCTTGGAGAAAATTTAGAAAAATTCATGCGGTTTTAGTTTTTCCCTAAAAGAAAAACTAAAAATACCTCTGGAAAAGCGCACTTTCTTTTGTTTCTTTTCTTTGTGCGAGCAAAGAAAACGAAAATAATGATATGAAAATGAGATACTTATTACTTATTGCGAAAATGTGTTCAAAATTTTATTTGAGTAAACTTATGTCGAACTCACGTTCATTGTAAGATATGTACATTATTTTCACATTCCGTTACTTGAGAATAAGATTTTTTAGTAGTTAAAGATAGTTTCTAAAACAAAAAAATCCACACTATAACAGCGTGGATTTATACTTTTATATAAAAATAGAAATTACTCTTTATCTACTTTCTTTGGTGTTTCGTCTTCTTTTGTGGCATCCTTAAATTCTTTAATTCCGCTACCTAAGCCACGCATTAATTCAGGAATCTTTCTTCCTCCAAATAAAAGTAATACTACAACAACGATCAGGATAATTGAATATCCGCCAGGAATTGCTAAAAACATATTTAAAGTCATCATAATGATTAAATTTAAGTTACAAAGGTAAAAATAAATACACACCTAAGTGTAAAGAAGCATAAAAAAAACACTTTCTACAATTTATTACTAACATTTTTCTTTTAAGTTTGTAGTGTACAATAGACTTATGGCAAAAGATAAACAGAAAAAACAACGATTAAAAAAGAGACTTTTGCACAAGTATCGGTTGGTAATTCTCAATGAAGATACTTTTGAAGAGCGTATTTCCTTTAAACTGACACGTTTAAATGTTTTCGTGTTGGTCACGTTTTCCGCAATTCTACTCATTGTATTAACAACGTTTTTAATTGCCTTTACCTCATTGCGAGAATATATTCCAGGCTATTCATCAACGGCTTTGAAGCAAAAAGCGATTGATCTTAATGAAAAAATAGATTCGTTACAACAAGTCACCGTAAGAGATTCTATGTATTTGGCGTCTATTCGTAATGTCCTTACGGGAGAAATAAAAAGCGCAAGCATCAATAAAGATTCCTTATACCGATCGGTTGAGGTTGATCCTGACGAAGTTGATTTAACGCCAAGTAAACAAGATTCATTACTACGAGAAGAAGTTGCGCAAGAAGACAAATACAATCTGTTTGAAACTGCAACGTCCAAAGTCAACTTTGTGCTATTTCCGCCTGTAAAAGGACAAATTACACAAGAATTTAATCCGAAAGAAAAACACTTTGCCATTGATGTTGTAGTTCCAAAAGGCACGCCCGTAAAAGCAACTGCTGACGGAACCGTTATTTTTTCCGAATGGACAGCAGCTACAGGATATGTTATCATTATTGAACATGCAAACAATATGATTTCGGTATACAAACACAATGCATCTCTCACCAAACAACAAAGTGATTTGGTCACCGCAGGCGAAGTTATTGCTACGGTTGGAAATACAGGCGAGTTAACAACTGGTCCACATTTACACTTTGAACTTTGGAGCGAAGGTTATCCTGTAAATCCGGCAACATTTATTGATTTTAAACTATAATATGAAATCTCTAAAAGCACTTCTAGCTAAACCATTTGCGCATTACATTCGAAAAAAAGTGTACAAATGGGCAAGCAATCCGATTGTCACACAAGAAAAAGTATTTCAAAAACTCATTGAAAGTGCAAAGCATACGGAATTTGGAAAAGATCACGATTTTGAAAACATTCAATCGCATGCTGATTTTATAAAACGTGTTCCAATTCGTGATTACGAAGCATTAAAATCATATGTTGAAAAAGTAGTTGCGGGCGAATCAGATATTCTCTGGAAAGGAAAACCGCTCTACTTTGCTAAAACTTCTGGAACGACTTCTGGCTCAAAATATATTCCAATTACAAAAGAATCAATGCCAACTCATGTTGAAGCAGCTCGAAACGCAATTTTATTGTACGTTGCCGAAACTGGAAATACAGATTTTGTAGACGGAAAAATGATCTTTTTGCAAGGAAGTCCAGTCTTAAAAGAAGAAAATGGCGTAAAACTCGGACGACTTTCAGGAATTGTAGCGCATTATGTACCTGGTTATTTGCAAAAAAATAGAATGCCAAGTTGGGAAACCAATTGCATTGACGATTGGGAAACCAAAGTAGAAGCAATTGTTGATGAAACGTTGCCTGAAAAAATGGCGATTATTAGCGGAATTCCTTCGTGGGTTCAAATGTATTTTGAACGTATTCAAGAACGAACAGGCAAAAAAATAGGCGATGTTTTTCCAGATTTTAAATTGTTCATTTTTGGTGGCGTGAATTACGAACCGTATCGAAATAAGTTTGAAAACCTTATTGGAAGAAAAGTAGACAGCATTGAATTGTATCCAGCAAGTGAAGGATTTTTTGCGTTTCAAGATGAACAAGAAGATAAAGGAATGTTATTGCAATTGGATTCGGGAATTTTCTATGAATTCATCAAAGCAGACACGTTTTTTGATTCAACTCCAACACGAATTACACTAAAAGATGTAAAACTTGGCGTTAATTACGTACTAATAATTTCTTCAAACGCAGGACTTTGGGCGTATAATATTGGCGATACTGTTGAGTTTACTTCTTTAAAACCGTATAAAGTAATTGTTTCGGGACGCATCAAACATTTTATTTCGGCATTTGGCGAACACGTGATTGGTAAGGAAGTAGAACATGCATTAAACGAAGCACTGCAACAATCTGGCGCAAGCATTAATGAATTTACCGTTGCGCCAAAAATAGATCCTGAAATCGGTTTGCCATATCACGAATGGTTTATAGAATTTGAAAAAGAACCTGAAAATATGGATGCTTTTGAAAAAATAATAGACGCTTCTTTACAAACGCAAAATAGTTATTATTTTGACTTGATAAAAGGGAAAGTATTAAAGCCATTACAAGTTACCAAAATTCAAAAAGATGGATTTCAAAACTATATGAAATCGATTGGGAAATTGGGCGGACAAAACAAAATTCCGAGATTATCAAACGATAGAAAAATCGCGGAAACGCTAACGAATTACAAAAAAGCATAGAAATCTCAAATTAACTTGTATTTTTGTGCGGAAAAACCATTTATGAGTAACATTAAAAGACACGAAAGAACTAGAGCGCAAGAATCATCAGGAGCTATTGAACGTTTGTACATTACCATGAGGCATTTATTTAATCGTGGATTTTATAAACCGATGGGCGTTTCTGGAGAAACATTGCGACAATCGTTATTGGTGTTACGTCCCGAAATATATGGCTCTATCGCTGATGAAAAGGCAGAAATTAACGGATTACTTTATGTAATTGATCGTTTGCCAATTGGGATTGAAGAATGTCGTTTTATCAATTTAACATCTGATGAAGGCTATAAAAATTCACACTTTAAAGCCATTATTCCACCTAAAAGAAGAAGAAACTGTTACCGAATTGATGAGGAACAGATGAACATTGAAATTACGCGTGGACGTTCGGAAATCTATGATATTTTAACGCATTTGACGTTTTTATTTATAGAATCGCATAAAATTTGCAATCGTGTATTGTTTGGAGAAGAAGGTGAAACAACGCGCGATTGGGAAAAATTAGAAGCCGCAGTTACTAAAAAGAAAAAATTAACACTTGCCGAGCGAGAAGTTGCCATTACGCATACAGCGAATATATTAGGAAGAACATTTGAGGAAATCTTAGATGCACATAAAACGTTTTCTACTAAAGAACATCCAGAGCGCTTTTTAAACATTATTTACTGGTTAGGGAAACTTGCCATTAAAGAAGTTGCCAAAAGCGAAAAAAGAACCATTACGTTTAGTCCTGTGTTGCGAGAACGCTTAGGACACCATATTCATGGAGAAGTTTGGGCAAACAATATTAAAAAAGTATTAAAAGAAAATAATCTATTACACAGACCAATTCATATTATTAGTGCCAATATGCACAGTGTGATGAATTCTATATTTGCGCCAAAACTATTACGCAAACAACTCAATACAACGGACGAGTTTGATATCTTTGAAGAATTAAGTGCATCAGGAAACAATACACTTCGTGCTAAAGTAGAAAAAGAAGCGTTAAAAAGAGGAATGATTTACATTAAAGATGAATCAGGAACCAATATCAATGTGCAAATATTTGATACTTCTAAAATAGATTTTAGCAAAACATCGTACACATGTACTGCGAAAAATGATGATGAAAAACCTGTTTTATTTGTCATGGATTATGCTTTTGGAGAACAAGCATATGAAACTATTGATGAGTTTTTAAAACCTTATACTAGTGACGATGAAACTCAGAAAGAATACCTAAATATGGCTTCCATTTCCATTATGGGAAAAGCAGGTATTTTAGAAGGAGGAAAAGGCGATATCATGATTCCGTCAGCACACATATTTGAAGGAACAGCCGATAATTATCCTTTTGAAAATGAATTGAAAAAAGAAGATTTAGAAGGTCATGGATTAAAGGTTTTTGAAGGTTCCATGATTACCGTTTTAGGAACGTCATTGCAAAACAAAGACATCTTAAAATTCTTTCATGATTCTACTTGGAATGTCATTGGTTTAGAAATGGAAGGCGCACATTATCAAAAAGCAATTCAATCTGCTTCAAAAATAAGAAGAAGTATTTCAGAAGATGTAAAAGTGCGGTATGCATATTACGCTTCTGATAATCCATTAGAAACTGGAAGCACATTAGCTTCTGGCGGATTGGGAACAACAGGTGTAAAACCGACTTATTTAATAACACGAAAAATTTTAGAACAACTATTTAACAACTAAAGAATATGAGTGAAAATATTCAGAATACACCTACACCTCAAAAATCTACGGAAGTAGACTTAGGAGAATTATTTAGAATGATAGGTAGAGCAATGAGCCGATTTTTTGCCTTTTTAAGAAGTGCATTTCTATTTGTTCTTGACTTAATTATCAGAGCTTTAATTATAGTTAGAGTTCACATTGTAAAATTTATCATTGTAGGAATACTAAGTGTTGCTATTGGATGGTTTATTGATTCAAGACAACCTATTGTATATGGATCAAATATGACTGTACAAACCAACTTTGGAAGTGAGCGTCAACTATACTCAAACATTAGATATTATAATGGATTGGTACTGCAAGGTGATAGTATTGCATTAGCAAAGGTATTTGCTATTACAGTTCCTCAAGCAAGCCAATTGAAAGGTGTATTCATAAAGCCAAACATCTCTGAAATAGAAATGTTAAAAAGATATGATGAATTCAGAAAAGAAACGGACAGTAGCAATGTTGCTGATCAAATTGACTATGATCTTTTTAAGAAAAGTATTGATCCTTTAGACTTTACTAGACATGAATTAGGCATTGTTTCTGGAGAACAAAACGTTTTTGGTTTATTGCAAGCAAGGCTGATTACTGAAAATGTTGAGAATGAATATATCAAGAAGCAAAAGGAGATTATGATTCGAAACTTAGATGCTACTGAAGAAGCCTTAAAGAAGCGTTTGGATAAAATTGATACATTACGTGCGGTATACAACAAAGCAATACAAAGTGAAGCAGGAAAAACGAGTCTAGCACAAACGCAAATTCAGATGTCTTCAAGTTCGATAAAAACAAACGAAATAGAACTTTTCTCTTTAGACGAAAATATATCAGCACGTTTACGTCAAATTGCAGAAGATAGGGAGTTTAAGGGGCAAACAATAAATGTATTGAGTAATTTTTCAGATGGTGCACAAATAAGAAACTTCTACGAGAGTTACTTATTTAGAATTCCAATCGTTACATTACTGTTATTATTTGTATTTATCTTATTAAGAGAATTAAACAAATACTTAAATACTTACGCAGAAAATAGAAGATCGAATGCCTAAAAACGCTGTACTTATTACTGGAGGAGCAGGATTTATAGGAGCAAACTATATTCCGTATTTCTTGGAACAACACCAAGACACCACAGTTGTAAATATTGATAAACTAACGTATGCTGGAGATTTAAAAAATCTGGCAGAAATTGCGAATCATGAAAATTACACGTTTGTGGAAGGCGATATCTGTAATAGAGCGTTTATTGAAGAATTATTTACGAAGCACGATTTTAAAGCGGTGATTCACTTTGCTGCGGAATCGCATGTAGACAACTCTATCAAAAATCCGGATGCATTCATTCAAACAAATATCTTTGGAACTTTTAATGTATTAGATGTTGCAAAAAAGTTTTGGATGGATGGACCAAATCAAATCAAAAAAGGATTCGAAAACTGTAGATTTCATCACATATCAACCGACGAGGTTTACGGAACCTTAGGCGAAACAGGTTTGTTTACAGAAGAAACATCATACGCGCCAAACAGTCCGTACAGTGCTTCCAAAGCTTCGTCAGACTTTATTGTGCGCAGTTACTTTCATACGTACGGAATGAATGTTGTGACGACAAACTGTTCCAACAATTACGGACCAAAACAACATGACGAAAAGTTGATTCCTACCATAATTCGCAAAGCAATTTCAGGCGAAAACATTCCAATATATGGAGATGGAACCAATATTCGCGATTGGTTATACGTATTAGATCATTGCAAAGGAATTCACTTAGTATACCAAACTGGAAAAACAGGCGAAACCTATAACATTGGCGGACGTAATGAGCGTAACAACGTATACATTGCTTCAACAATATGTGAGTTATTAGACAAAATTCATCCAAAAGAAGCATCCTACAAAGAACAAATTACGTTTGTATCTGACAGACCAGGACATGATTTTCGGTATGCAATTGATGCAAGCAAAATAGAAGAAGAATTGGGTTGGAAAGCCGAAGAAAACTTCGAATCGGGCATTTTGAAAACAATTGAATGGTATTTACACAAATACACACAATAGTTCAAATAAAAATAAACAAATGAAATGAGCATAAACCCTGAGTTGTTACAATAACGGATTGTTTATTTGCGAATTCCATTTGACCTAATTAATAAAATAGAAATCAACAGATGAAAGGAATAGTATTAGCAGGCGGTTCAGGAACAAGATTGCATCCACTTACGTTAGCCGTAAGTAAGCAATTGATGCCTGTATATGACAAACCGATGATTTACTATCCAGTTTCTACACTTATCAGTGCTGGAATTCGTGAAATACTCATCATATCTACGCCACAAGATTTACCATTATTCCAAAAACTATTGGGCGACGGAAAAAAACTTGGGTGCGAATTTCACTATGAAGTACAAGAAAATCCAAACGGATTGGCAGAAGCTTTTATAATTGGCGCACCATTTATTGGCGATGACAAAGTTGCGTTGATTTTAGGAGATAATATATTTTATGGATCTGGCTTGGCGACATTACTGCAAGCAAACAATGATCCTCAAGGTGGAATCATTTACGCGTATCACGTACACGATCCGGAACGCTATGGAGTTGTGGAATTTGATGCAGACGGAAATGCAATATCTATTGAAGAAAAACCTGCAACACCAAAATCGAACTATGCGGTTCCAGGAATCTATTTCTATGACAATGAAGTGGTAGAAATTGCCAAAAATATCAAACCTAGCAAACGTGGCGAACTCGAAATTACAGACGTAAACCGCGTATATCTTGAAAAAGGAAAACTAAGTGTTAGCATTCTTGACAGAGGAACGGCTTGGTTAGACACAGGAACATTTAATTCATTAATGCAAGCTTCACAATTTGTACAAGTCATTGAAGAACGTCAAGGACTCAAAATTGGCGCTATTGAAGAAGCTGCATATCGAATGGGATTCATTACCAAAAAACAATTAGATGAATTGGCACAACCATTATTGAAAAGTGGTTATGGAAAACATCTATTAGAAATACACTAAACTTTAGTCTTGAACATTACTCACACACCATTAGCAGGCTGTTTTATCATAGAACCTCAAATATTTGGAGATGCTAGAGGCAGCTTTATGGAAACATATAACGAAAAAAACTTTCCAGCAGATGTACACTTTGTACAAGACAATCAATCTACGTCACAAAAAGGTGTTTTGCGCGGATTACACTTTCAAACAGGGAAACATGCGCAAGCAAAATTAGTACGTGTCATTCGAGGAGAAGTATTAGACATTGCCGTTGATATAAGACCAAAATCTAAAACATTTTTACAACACTTTTCAGTAGTCTTAAACAATCAAAACAACAAGCAATTATTTGTACCAAGAGGATTTGCACATGGTTTTATCGTCTTGAAAGACGATACCATTTTCGCATACAAATGTGACAATCTTTACAACAAAGAAGCTGAATCGGGAATTATGTATAACGATCCTGAAATTGCTATTGATTGGATGCTGCCCGAAGACGAAATACTACTCTCTGAGAAAGACAAAGCATTACCAACACTGAAATCATTATCGCTATGAAACGAGCATGTTAAAAAGATTATCATCCAAGGGAATGATTAATAGCGAACAACATGTGACCAATAAAAAAACAAATAATATAAACACACATGAAAACGGTTTTAGTAACTGGCGCAAATGGTCAATTAGGACAATGTATTCAAAAAATACAACAACAGCATAAAGAGATTAAGTTTCACTTCAAATCGTCAAGCGAATTAGACATTACAGACACAAAAACTGTTAACGATTACTTTTCTAAAAATACTTTTGATTATTGTGTAAATTGTGCTGCGTACACAAATGTGGAACTGGCAGAAAGCGAAGAAGAAAAAGCATATCTAGTAAATGCGGAAGCTGTTAAAAATCTGGCGAAAGCTTGCGCTGAAAACAACACAACATTACTACATATTTCTACAGATTATGTATTTGACGGAACAAAAACGGCTCCATACGTAGAAACTGATACGACAAATCCTATCAGCGTTTATGGCGCGTCTAAGTTAAAAGGCGAACAAAACATTCAAGAAGTATTACAGCAGTATTTCATCATTCGTACGTCTTGGTTATATGCTGAATTTGGGAAGAATTTCTACAAAACCATTGTACAAAAAGCAAAAGAAAAGGCAAACCTAACCATTACAACGGAGCAAACAGGAACGCCGACAAACGCAAATGATTTAGCGGAATTGATTCTGAAAATCATCAATACAGAAAATACAGACTACGGAATTTATCACTTTAGCAATGATGGCGAAGCAACTTGGTACGATTTTACCAAAGAAATTATTAAAAATTTAAACTTGGCTTCCGCCGAAAAACCTACGTTACAATCTGTAGCGAGTTACAAAACTAAAGCCGCACGCCCAAAAAATAGCGTCTTAGACAAAACCAAAGTTCGCAACATAATTGAAACAATTTCTTGGCAGGATAGTTTGCGGAAGTTGATGGATGAGTTATAGTTTAAGCTTGTGTGTAGTAGCTTTTTTTTAAGTTGCTAAAAATTCTTTAGATTTGTGAAAGACAGATATTGTGCAATGAACATGTATTAATTATATGAATGTTGTGGGTAATTATAACAAATATCAGAACTAACCAAGAAAATTAGAAATGAAAAAAATATTAGGAATTTTATTTGCTTTGTGCATATTCGGATGCAACGAAACCAAAAAAGCTAATACCGAATTAGAAACTTCGCCGAAATTGAAAACTCAAGAAAACGTAAACCAAGACGAGCTGCCATATAAAATAGATTTTGACTCAACAAAAGTTGCGAAATTTACTATTGAACATTCAGAATTAGTAAAATCAAAAGCATTAGACAAAATACTATCTGACTATACCACTCAGGAACTTAAAGAATTACCTGAATTTAAAAGACTTACTTTGGGAATTGTTGTCCCATTTGACATTAGCAAAGAGAGTTTATTAAACACAATGAAATACATCACGAGCGAAAAAATCAAAGAGAATAAGGACATCGATGAAATTATGATTTTCGCTTATGACGACAAAAAGGATTTAACAAATAGTGGCGGAATTTACACCTTTGGAAAACTATTTTGGGGACCGAATGGAAAAACTGGAAATGTGACATCAAAAATTGCAAAAAACAATAATCGAGATTCTTATAAATTCGACATTGACATAAAAGACAAAGTAGGGAATATCAAAAAAACGGACTTACCAACAAAACGAGAATTAGATATTTATAATGAAATGATGAACGAAAAATATATAGATTTGCAAGAAGAAGAATATCATCCTTTAATAATGAAAAAATTCAATATTAAAACAAAAAAGGAATTGGATGCAATTTGGTTAAAAGTTGCAGCATATAAATATTAATAAATACCACCGTGTCTAATTATTTGCTTAGATACGCAACGAAATCATACACGAAACCGCTAACTAAAAACACCACACCAGAGAAAATCAATACTGTATAAAATATCCAAAAATCTTATCTTAAGCATTCATTATGATAAGAAAAACGCATTTTCTTATCATAATAAACTATCTTTGTAAAGAAAAATAGATTTTCTTATCATTATGATCGATTTTAAACTTGGAAAATTACCACTATCAAAAGATATTGAAACGAAGAAAGTTCTTAAAAAACTAACTTCTGCGCATAGAGCTTTAGCCGAATTGAAAGGTGTAGTTTCAAGTATTCCAAATCAAAATATTTTAATTAATACGTTAGGTCTTCAAGAAGCTAAAGACAGTTCTGCTATTGAAAATATAATAACAACGCACGATGACATATACAAAGCCGAACTAAACCTTGATGGTTTTAAATCATTAAATGCCAAAGAAGTTCAAAACTATATTTCTGCACTAAAAAAAGGGTTCGAATTAATAACAAAGCAAAAAATATTGACCAAAAACAATATCATCTCAATTCAATCGGAATTAGAAAAAAATAATGCTGGATTTAGAAAAGTGCCAGGAACTGCCTTAAAGAACGCAACTACGGGAGAAACTGTTTATACACCACCACAAGATTATGATACTATTGTGGATTTAATGACAAACCTTGAGCAATATATAAATGATGCTACGATGTCAGATTTCGACGATTTAGTAAAAATGGCTATCATTCATTATCAATTTGAAAGTATTCATCCTTTTTATGACGGAAATGGAAGAACAGGACGAATTATTAATGTATTATATTTAGTAATGAATGATTTACTAAATCTGCCTGTTTTATATTTGAGTCGCTATATTATTGAGCATAAAATAGAATATTATAAACTTTTACAAGAAGTTAGAGAAACCGATAATTGGGAAAAGTGGATACTATATATACTTGACAGTGTTGAACAAATTTCAAAAGAGACTATTATATTAATTTCAAAAATTAAAGCGCTAATTTTTGAGTATAAAAACCTGTTGAGAAATAATTATAAATTTTATAGCCAAGATTTATTAAATAACTTATTTAAGCATCCGTATACCAAAATCGAATTTATAGAAAAGGATTTAGGTGTTTCAAGAATTACTGCTGCTAAATATCTTAATCTATTAGCAAAAGATAATATACTGAAAAAAGAAAAATTAGGAACTGGAAATTACTATGTTAATATAAAATTGATTAAAATATTAACCTTGGAAAAGTAATTACTTTAACTATCAAGAATACCAAAGTTCAAAACAGTACTAAAACCAATTCTAAATTAATGCAATCACATCTACAAAAAGCAATAAAAGCTTCCATAAACGCAGGCAAAATTATCATGGACATCTATGAAAATCAAATCGTGGAAGTAGAAACGAAAGCTGATAATTCTCCTGTAACTATTGCAGATAAAAAAGCAAATGCGTTTATTGAAGAAGCGTTGGAAAGCACTAATATTCCTGTGTTAAGTGAAGAAGGCGAACATGCAACCTACGAAATTCGGAAGAACTGGAATCAATGTTGGATTGTAGATCCGTTAGACGGAACCAAAGAATTCATAAAACGAAATGGCGAATTTACTGTAAACATTGCATTAATTGAAAACGGAAAGCCAATCTTAGGCGTTATCTATATTCCTGCACAAAAAACGTTGTATTATGCAGTTGTCTCGGAACAAAAAGCGTTTAAAATAGAGTTAGCCGAACACAACATTTCAACTGACATGTTGGAAAATGCAGTTGAAATAGTTCCAGCTTCTGAAAGTGATGTTGTTACAATTACGTCAAGTCGCTCATACACAAACCAGCAAGTACTCGACTTAATTGCAAAACATGAAGGCGAACAAAAACAAGTTGAACTCATCAAAGCAGGAAGTTCCTTAAAATTCTGTTTGGTGGCGGAAGGAAAAGCTTCGTATTATCCGCGGTACGCTCCAACAATGGAATGGGACACTGCGGCAGGACACGCCATTTGCAATGCTGTCGGAGTAGAGGTCTATTCATTAGAAACCCAGAAACCGCTAAAATACAACAAGGAAAATCTACTAAATCCGTGGTTTATTGTTCGAAAAGTAACATAAATAACCTGAGTTCGATATAAAATTCAGAGTATTTATTTGTCTTTTCCGCAGTATAGCAGGAATTTTTCGTTAAGAATTTTCGAATCCTTGGAGAAAATTTAGAAAAATTCATGCGGTTTTAGTTTTTCCCAAAAAGAAAAACTAAAAATACCTCTGGAAAAGCGCACTTTCTTTTGTTTCTTTTCTTTGTGCGCACAAAGAAAACGAAAATAAAAAAATAAAAATCAAATACTTAGCACTTATTATGAAAATATGTTCAAAATTTTACTTAAGTAAACTTATGTCGAACTCACGTTAAATAAAAAGGGTGATTTTACCCTTGAATAAAAGGGTATTTCCCCATAAAACTCATTTATTTCCTAGTGTTAAAATTTATGGCTAGTTTTGCAGCCAATAATAGCAACATGTACCAAAAAGCATATCATCAAGAGCAATTAGAACAGCACAGTTTCCTAATCACTGGAGGCGCAGGATTTATTGGTTCTAATTTAGTTGAATATTTGCTAAAACACAAGGCTAAAAAAGTACGTGTATTAGACAATTTGGCAACAGGTTTTAAACACAACTTAGCGGAATTTGAATCAAACCCAAATTTCGAATTCATTCTTGGCGATATTAGAGACGTAGAAACCTGCAAAAAAGCAGTAAACGGAATAGACTACGTATTGCACCAAGCGGCATTGGGTTCTGTTCCACGATCATTTGACGATCCAATTTCTACAAATGCAGTAAACATTTCTGGTTTTCTAAACATATTAATAGCTTCACGTGATGCAGGCGTTAAACGAATGGTTTATGCAGCTTCTTCAAGTACGTATGGCGATAGTAAAGCATTGCCAAAACAAGAAGAAATTATCGGAAATCCATTATCTCCGTACGCAATTACAAAATATGTAAACGAATTATACGCTGACAATATCTCAAAACACTTCAATTTTCATTCCGTCGGATTGCGTTATTTCAACGTTTTTGGACCAAAACAAAATGTAAAAGGCGCTTATGCGGCAGTAATTCCGTTATTTTTCAATGCAGGAATACATAATACAAAAGTAACTATCAACGGTGATGGAAATCAAACGAGAGACTTTACTTTTGTCGAAAATGTAGTGCAAGCGAATATGAAATCGTTATTTGCAGAAATCAATCAGCATGAAGTTTTCAATGTTGCAGTTGGAGATCGGATCAGTGTAAACGATTTGTGGAATAACATCAAAGAACTTACGCAAAGTACAGTTGAAGCTTCTCATGGAGAAAACCGAATTGGCGATGTAAGAGATTCATTAGCAGACATTACAAAAGCAAAAACACTTTTAAAATACAATCCTACATATAAAATACGTGAAGGTTTGGCAATTACATATGACTTTTTTAAAAAACAAGCTGTAGCAAATGAAAAATAAGGTAATCTCCATAATAGGTTTAGGATATGTTGGATTGCCTTTGGCTGTTGAATTCAGTAAAAAAGGGTTTCAAGTCATTGGATTTGACATCAATAAAAACAGAATTCAAGAATTACAGCAAGGAAAAGATCACACACTTGAAGTAACTTCGGAAGAATTGCAAGAAGCTTCAAGTTTGCAGTATACGAACGAAGCGGAAGAAATCGCGAAAGCGAACGTATATATTATCACGGTTCCAACACCAATTACAGCGCAAAAATTCCCAGATTTAAACCCGCTAGAATCAGCTTCACGTTTAGTCGGTTCGGTATTGAAAAAAGATGACATTGTAATCTATGAATCTACCGTTTTTCCAGGTTGTACAGAAGAAGTTTGTGTACCAATTCTGGAAGAAAAAAGTCAATTAAAATTTAATATAGATTTTTATTGTGGATATTCTCCTGAAAGAATAAACCCAGGCGACAAAAAACACAGAGTCAACAACATTGTCAAAGTCACTTCGGGAAGTACGCCTGAAATTGCAGAAACTATTGACAAATTATACAAAAGTATTGTTACTGTCGGAACGTTTAAAGCGTCGTCCATAAAAGTAGCAGAAGCCGCAAAAGTGATTGAAAATTCTCAGCGCGATATCAACATTGCGTTTGTAAACGAATTGGCATTAATATTTGGCAAACTAGGTATTGATACGCATGAAGTATTAGAAGCCGCAGGCACAAAATGGAATTTTTTACCATTTACGCCAGGTTTGGTTGGCGGACATTGCATTGGCGTCGATCCGTATTACCTAACGTACAAAGCAAAAAGTGTAGGCTACATTCCGCAAGTAATTTTGGCAGGAAGAACAATAAATGATAACATGGGGAAATATATCGCAGAACGCGTTGTAAAACTCATGATAAAACAAGAAAAACTAATCAAAGGTGCAAAAGTGACCATTTTAGGAATCACTTTTAAGGAGAATTGTCCTGACATTAGAAATACACGAGTGATTGACATTGTGCATGAACTCAACGAATATGGAATTGAGGTTGAGGTATTTGACGATAACGTAAATGCTTCCGAAGTAAAAAAGGAATACAATATTGAGCTAGTTTCATCGATTTCAAAAGACACTAGAGCGATTATTTTGGCAGTTGCGCATAAAAGTTTCAATAAAATTGATGTAACGCCCTTTTTTAAAGATGGATGTATTATTTTTGACGCGAAAAATTTCCTCCCAAAATCAATTGTAACAGAAAGATTATAGCCGTAAGAACGATAAAATAGTAAAGAATCAATGAAAAAAAATCTTATTGTATTTGGTACACGACCAGAAGCCATCAAAATGGCGCCATTGGTAAAGGAATTTTTAAAGCATCAAGACACTTTTGAAACAAGAGTTTGTATTACGGCGCAACACAGAGAAATGTTAGATCAGGTACTTTCATTTTTTGAAATAATTCCAGATTACGATCTAGACTTAATGAAGCCGAATCAAAATCTATATGGTTTAACTTCAGATATCATCATGAATCTAAAACCTGTGTTGGAGGAATTCAAACCAGATTTTGTATACGTTCATGGAGATACAACTACGACCATGGCAACAAGTATTGCGGCATTTTACTCTGGTGCAAAAGTATGTCACGTAGAAGCAGGATTGCGTACATTCAACAAAAGATCGCCTTTTCCAGAAGAAATCAACAGATGTGTTACTGGAAGTATTTGTGATTATCACTTCTCGCCAACGGAAACATCAAAGCAAAATCTGTTAAACGAAAACGTAACAGACGAAAACATACTAATTACTGGAAACACGGTAATTGACGCGTTGCACTTTAGCGCAAACAAAGTAAAATCGGAAGGATTTCAAGATCAAGAAATCGAAGACTTAAAAGGAGTTTTAGACACTTCCAAACGATTAATCTTAGTTACAGGCCATCGTAGAGAAAATCACGGACAAGGATTCATCAACATTTGCAGTGCATTAAAGCAAATTGCAACCAATCATCCTGACACACAAATTATTTATCCTGTACACTTAAATCCAAACGTACAAAAACCTGTGTACGAATTATTAGGCGGTATTGACAATGTAAACTTAATAAAACCGTTATCGTATCCTGCTTTTGTTTGGTTAATGGATAAGTCTAGCTTAATCATTACAGATAGTGGCGGCGTACAAGAAGAAGCACCAAGTTTAGGAAAACCTGTATTAGTCATGCGTGATACCACAGAAAGACCAGAAGCTGTAGATGCAGGAACGGTATTATTAGTAGGAACAAATACTGAACGTATTATTGAAGAAGCTACAAAATTATTAACAGACGAATCAGCGTATCTCAGCATGAGTAAATTACATAATCCGTATGGAGATGGAACTGCTTGTGATAAAATCGTAAAATACATGTCAAAATTACAATAAAGAGAATCATGGGGAATAACAAACCAAGCGTTGTTATGGTAGGTTTAGGATATATTGGACTTCCTACCGCAGCGTTAATTGCAAGTAAAGAAATTAAAGTAACAGGAGTTGACATTCATCAACATGTTGTAGATACTATAAACAAAGGAGAAATCCATATTGTGGAGCCAGACTTAGATGGTTTGGTACATCATGTAGTAAAAAAAGGATACTTAACAGCAAGTACATCGCCCGTTGAGGCAGATGTATATTTGATAGCAGTGCCAACACCATTTAAAGGTGATCATGAGCCAGATATCTCATATGTAGAAGCTGCAACAAAGGCTTTATTGCCAACCTTAAGAGAAGGCGCTTTGGTTATTGTAGAATCTACAAGTCCTGTAGGAACTACGGAAAAAATGCTAGCTATCGTTAATGCTGGACGTCCAGAATTGAAAGGTAAAATATACATGGCATATTGCCCAGAACGTGTATTGCCCGGAAATGTAATTTACGAATTAGAGCATAATGATAGAGCTATTGGCGGAATTGATGCTGCATCAACTGATAAAGCAGTAGCATTTTACAAGCATTTCGTAAAAGGAGAATTGCACAAAACCAACGCTAAAACGGCAGAAATGTGTAAGTTGGTTGAAAACTCATCAAGAGACGTTCAAATTGCATTTGCAAACGAACTTTCTATGATTTGTGATGAAGCAGGAATCAATGTTTGGGAATTAATTCGCTTAGCGAACAAACACCCAAGAGTAAACATTCTACAACCAGGAACTGGAGTTGGTGGACATTGTATCGCCGTAGATCCTTGGTTTATTGTATCGGAATTTCCAAAGCAAGCAAAAATAATTCGCGCAGCAAGAGAAATCAATAATTACAAAACAGAATGGGCTATTGAAAAAGTAAAAAATACCGCGTTACAATTTAAAATAGACAACGGAAGAGATGCCAAAATCGCATGTATGGGATTAGCATTTAAACCAAATATTGATGATTTACGCGAATCGCCAGCATTATTGGTAACCAACACGTTAGTAAACGATGGTTTTCAGGTATTAGCAGTAGAGCCAAACGTAAAATCTCACAAAGCATTTGAAATTCACGATATGCAAGAAGCTGTGTCACAAGCAGATATTATTGTATATTTAGTAGCGCATAATGAATTTAAAGATTTAACAGTAAATAAAACTGTTATCGATTTTTGTAACGTAAGTTAAATTGTAAAAATAAAAAACAATGAAAAAAGTATTAGTATTAGTTCTTGGTCTTTTTCTGATTGCATGTGGCTCAGATGAAAAAAAGAAACCTGAAGACACTACAAAAGAAACCGAAAAAATAGAAGCAACACAGGAAGAAGTAACATATCCGAAACTTACAGATGTTCCGACACAGCTTAACTATATTTTTGATAATGGATATGAATTTGCAGATGATATCAAAGTAGATTTTATTGCATTAGAAAGTAAAGGTGGAGATAAATATCAATTAATCTACGGATTAGAAGAAGGTACAGACTTTGCTAAAGTAGCAGAATTAAAAGTTTCTGCGGTATTCTACCCAGTAGATCCATCATTATTAAAAGATGAAATCTATCAAAAAAGAAAAGCAAGACAAATACCTGAGTTAAGTAAATTATTCACTTTAGACGGAGGAATTGTAGTAGCTCAAAACTTTGAAATCATACCAAAAGAATTCACGCAAGTGAAATTTTACTTTTACAATGATCAAGGTGTTGTTAATAAAAAAATATTGACAGTTAGAGATATCAAAATGCCTAAGTAAATAAACTATTAAATGATATTTTCTACTTCTCTTTTCCTAGTATTCTTTACTATTGTATTTGTAATATATTGGTTTGTATTAGGTAGTATAAAAGACGATAATAAAAGGCTAAAAGCGAGAATTGTATTCTTGCTTTTGGCTTCTTATTACTTTTATATGTCATGGAATCCGATATTCATTCTATTGATATTATTTTCTACGGTTGTCGATTATATTGCTGGTAAAAAAATTCATAGTAGCGAATCTCAAAAACAGAAGAAACTATTTTTGATTATCAGTTTGGTAACCAACTTAGGGTTTTTGGCATACTTCAAATATGTCAATTTCTTCTTAGGAACGGTCAATGACGTTGCAGGTTCTAACTTTTTTGTAGATGTAATATTGCCTGTGGGAATTTCGTTTTACACATTTCAATCCATGTGTTACACGATAGATATTTATTACGGAAAACTGAAACCTTCCAAAGATTTCTTCGAGTTTTCATTATACGTAACATTCTTCCCGCAATTAGTAGCCGGACCTATTGTAAGAGCCGTTGATTTCATTCCGCAGTTAAAAGTCAATCAATATTTTAAAAATATTAACTTTCAGCTTGCCGCGAATTATTTTCTCTTAGGATTGGTAAAAAAAGTAGTTATAGCAGATAATATTGCACACTTCTCGGATCCGTTATTTTCAAATCCAGATCAATTTGGAACATTAGCTTCTTGGATTGGTGTAATGGCGTATAGTATCCAAATTTATTGCGATTTCTCAGGATATTCAGACATGGCAATTGGTGTAGCAGCATTGTTAGGTTTTCGTTTAATGGAAAACTTCAACATGCCTTATAACGCTACCGACATTACTGTTTTTTGGAGAAAATGGCACATCAGTTTATCAACCTGGTTACGGGATTACTTATTCATTCCGTTAGGAGGAAGTAGAGTCTCTAAAAAAATATTCTATTACAGAAACTTAATGTTAACCATGCTTCTTGGAGGACTTTGGCACGGCGCAAGCTGGAACTTTGTCGTTTGGGGCGGATTGCACGGAACCGCATTAATTGTACACAAATTATATTCAACCAAATACTCAAAAAATTTCAAATTCTCAAAACTTGGCGCTTCTGCATATACCGTATTTGCGTGGGTTTTAACCATGATATTTGTAATGGTTACGTGGGTGTTTTTTAGAGCGCAAACATTTGGCGATGCTTCACAAGTATTACAAAACATGTTTACACTAAAAGAATCTGTCAATTACACAATTCCAATTGCGTTTGTTGCATTGCTTGGAATTACCGTAATAGGTCATTTCTTTGGAACAAAATATTACAAAGAAGTAGAAGAAAAGCAACAACACATGTTTTCCAATCCGTATTTGCAAGGAGCTTTATTTGGACTGGCAATCTTCCTAGTATTACTATTTGGAAGTGATGACAATCAAGCATTTATATATTTTCAATTCTAATGGCTATGAAAAAACAACATCGTTTATTTCTCATTCAGGTTGCAATTGCCTTAGTCATATTTCTTGGGACATCTTTCGCTGTGAAAAGTATCTTCTTAAAAGATCCTAAAGCACAATCATATCTTTCGTTCAATGATGGTATCAAAAATATGGCAAGCAATACCTATTCGTTGATAGATTCATTAATTGCACAAAACGATTTAACATTTGATCCAACTAGTGGAAAAATGCTAGATAAAGTTCTGAACAACTTAAAGTACTCAGAAAAGCCAAAATTTTTAATCATTGGCTCCTCGCAAATGCGTGTAATGCAAGGAGAAGATATTCAGGATTCGTACCAAAAGATGGTTTCTAGAAAAATGGCACAATTTACAGGTGACAAATACGCTACTTACAACCTTTCTTTAGGAGGAATGTCAACGCCTGAAAAATTTATAATGTCTGAAAAAGGTGTTGAAATCATTAACCCAGATCGCATACTTATCGCAGTAACACCTTGGGATGGTTTAGCTGAAGTCATCAGACCAGAAGTAAAAGCTATTGTAAATAAAACGTATAAGAAAGTAGAGAACAAACTCGAAAAAAACGGCAATGATGAAGCTGTTACTAACGCAGTGAGCGATGAGGTATTTCCTTTAAACATAAATTCAAAAATTACAACAGCTGTTGATAAAATTGTAGAAGATAATATTGATATTTATCAAAAAAGATCCGCAATCAAAAAATGGCTTAATGCTGAAACTATAGGCGTTCTCAAAGAAATTAGAGACGTTAATTCTGAGAAAACAGAAGACGTATTTAGAACGAACACTCCAGCTTACTGGAAAACCTTTAATCAAGATTTAGACAACATTGAAGGTTGGGAATCTGAAATTGCGCATACAGGAAGCAAATCAATCAAAATTGTCAATGAAAAAGCACAAAGCGCTAAATGGACTGGTGACGATATTCTTTTAAAAAAACCAACCGATACATTTGATTTTGAAGGTTGGAGTAAAGCTGAAAACGTTCAGAATAGCAAACTTTATTGTATAGACTTTCAAGTTATTTTTGAAGATGGTACCAGCAAATGGTTTTACAAAGGATTGACATTTAATACAGGAACACATGATTGGGAACTAGTAAAAACACGGATCCAATTTGACAAAAAAGTAACATCAATCAAACCACATGTTTTATTTTATGGAGGAACAGGAACGGTTTGGTTTGACGAAATAAAAGCAATGCCTGTTTATAATGGTGTTGCTAGCGAAAACCTATTACCAAACGCAGGATTTGAAGAAGAACTTACAGAACGTGTAAATGTTTCATATTCATATACAACCGCAGAATGGGTACGTATTCAACAAAACATGTTTTTAGTAGTTGATCAATTAGCAAAACTGAAAACAAAAGAGCAAAATGTATTTTTATTAACGCCTTTTTGGCATAACAATGAAAAAACAGCCTATCCACAAAGAGCACAATATAAAGACTTAGTGGAAGCGGTAAAAAAATACTGCGTACAAAACAATGTCGCATTTGTAGATGCGTCATACATTTTATCGAAAGACAATTTTGGACTTTATACAAATGGAGAAAAAAAAGGTAAAATAGATGTATTACATTTCAATGCAGAAGGTCACGAAAAATTAGCAAAATATATCATAAAAGAACTCAATCTATAATGTTACAAGCAATCATAAAAAAAGGAAAGGTAATGGCAGAAGAAGTGCCATCACCAATATTATCAGCAGGAGAAGTACTTATTGCAGTATCGTATAGCTGTATTTCTGCGGGAACAGAATTAAAAAGTGTTGGAAACAGTGGAGAAAATCTACTGATGAGAGCCATCAAGCAACCAGAAAACTTAAAAAAGGTAATTGCACTTGCAAAATCGCAAGGAATTGCGCGCGCATTCTCTAAAGTACAGCAAAAAGTAAAATACGGAACACCAACAGGCTATTCTAACTCAGGAATTGTAATTGCTGTTGGAGAAGGCGTTCAAAACGTACAAGTTGGAGACAAAGTTGCTGCAGCTGGCGCAGGAATTGCAAATCATGCAGAATATGCAGTAGTTCCAGAAAACTTAGTAATGAAAGTCCCTGAAGGATTGGATTTAAAATTAGCTTCTACCGTAACACTTGGTGGAATTGCATTGCAAGGAGTTCGTCGTGCAGACTTACGTTTAGGAGAATATTGTGTGGTTATTGGCGCAGGAATCTTAGGATTACTAACGGTTCAATTCTTGAAAAACTCAGGTGTTCGTACGATTGTAAGTGATATAAATGATGATCGTTTACAAATTGCAAAAGAATTAGGTGCTGACATTATATTAAATCCTACGAGAGACGATTTAGTAAAGAAAACAAAAGATTTTACTGGCGGATACGGAACTGATGCCGTAATATTCACAGCAGCAACCGCAAGTAGCGAACCGTTATCAGAAGCATTTAAAGCGTGTAAAAAGAAAGGGCGCGTTATCTTAGTTGGAGTTACTGGAATGGAAATCAAACGTGAAGATATCTATCAAAAAGAATTAGACTTTAAAATATCTACCTCTTACGGACCTGGACGTTACGACAGAGAATACGAAGACAAAGGACACGATTATCCATACGCATATGTTCGTTGGACGGAAAATCGGAACATGACGGAATACCTAAAAATGATTCACGAAGGAAAAGTAAACCTTACTCCGTTAATCAACAAAACATATCCAATAGAACAAGCAGAAGAAGCGTACGCATCTTTGCAAAGTCCGGAAAAACCAATCATTGTATTACTTTCGTACGACAATGATGTAACTGCAGCTCCAAGAGCAAAAGTTGCCATAAATGATACTTACGTCAAAAAAGGAAAACTAAATGTTGCTTTAGTTGGCGCAGGAAGTTTTGCAACGGCAATGCATTTGCCAAACATGGAGAAAATGAAAGACAAATATTCGCTCTATGCAGTTGTAAACAGAACTGGACACAAAGGAAAAACAGTTGCTACGCATTTTGATGCAAAATATACAACCTCGGAAATAGAAGATGTATTAACAGATCCAGAAGTTGATCTTGTATTTATTACCACACAACACAAAGATCACGCGTCATTAACATTGCGTTCATTGCAAGCGGGAAAACATGTATTTGTTGAAAAACCACTAGCAACAACGCCAGAAGACTTAGACAAAATTGTTGATTTCTACAATGATGAAAGCATTCAAAACAAACCATTATTACTAACAGGTTTTAACAGACGCTTTAGTAAATATGCGCAAGAAATTAAAAAGCATACAACGACTCGTGAAAATCCATTATATATAAGTTACCGTATCAATGCCGGATTCCGTCCTGCAACAGATGCGTTACACGAACATGGTGGAAGAGTTATTGGAGAAGTATGTCACTTTATTGACTTAATTACGTTTTTAACGGAATCTAAAATTCAGTCGGTTAGTGTTGAAAAAATAAGCCCTAATAATGATCAAATTCGTAATGATGACAATGTTTCTATCTTATTAAAATACGAAGATGGTTCTGTTGGAAGTTTACAATACTTTGCTGTTGGAAACAAAGCGTATCAAAAAGAGAACTTAGAAGTGCATTACGACACAAAAACGATTATCATGGATGATTTCATGAAACTCACAGGTTATGGCGTTAAAGTAAACGAATTGGCTTCTAAAACATCAGAGAAAGGACAGTATGAAGAATTAATTCATATGTTTGATGCGATTCAAAACAACAAATTCGCTATTGACTTTGATGATATGGTACAAACTACCAGAGCAACATTCTTAATTCAAGATAACTAGAAAGAAATTTTCTAATACCAAACAAGCTACAAAGCGCGTTCACTTTTAAAGTTGACGCGCTTTTTTTAGTGAAACTCTATTTTGAGAAGCCTGTTTTAGGCGTATTCCAAATTGTAAGTTGAACTAACTCCGCTGAAAAGCGAAGTCTAATCTATTTTTCCATTTATAGAATCTTCTCAGATTCAAAAACACCAAAAACAGCTTCTTCCCGTAGTTGCATTTGATACACTCCAAAATAATTCATCACACAATTTTTTCTGTGTTCTTTTGTAGAATCTTCTCAACAGTAGATAACAATTTATTAATATTTTAAGGTAAAATGCCTTAAAAATAATACACAAAAAATTATGATAACAGTAGAAAATTTAGCAGGATTGTATAGCTTAACTAGTGCTACAATACCCAATCCTAACGCAGGTCAACCTAATGAACCAGCGACGATTCCGAATCCATTTGTACTATCAGACGGAGATATGGTTTATGTAAAAGGTTATGGAACTAAAAACGATGGCGGTGGCGGCTTTTTCATCTTTGATGCTTCTTCCACTTTAGACCCGGTATACAGATTGATAGCATCGCCAAGTCCTGTAAACTTAGCGGAGCATTATAAAATTGGAAATAATCCAAATTATGATGGAATGATTTGTAAATCCGAAAACAACACAACTGGAAGATGGATTAGAGAATGGGATAGAGGAGCTTTAAATTTACGTTGGTTTGGAGGAATGCCTGGTGATATTGGAAATGCATCAAAAGCTTTAAATGCAGCGTTAGAATATGCGCAATTTGACCCTTTATCCAACGGAACAATTTTCAATGATGTACATTACACAAGACCTGGAAAAACAATTTTTATTCCTGCAGGTAGATATTATTTCAGAAGTATTATCACTACCATAACATTTGGTGTTGTTATTCAAGGTGAAGGAAACATTGGAACTTCAGCAAATGGAACACGATTATTAATAGCACATAGGTATGAAGATTTAGGAATTGATCAAATTATAGGAAATAATGGGTTTGGATTCCTAAGATTTTATTCTAATGAAGCTCACAGTTCAGGAGGAGGAATTAAAGACTTGACATTTGATGTTATAGATTTAAACCCACCTGCGGATGCAGACGCTAATTATGTAGAAAAAGGGTTTGATGCAAATATAGTTTCACTTATTTCAACAGGAAGCGTTCCTCCTAATGGCATAGATTTACCTGCGGTGGCAAAATGGAAAGCGGAAAATATTGTCATGGGATTAGGTGCTAATGCGAAAAGAGCTATTTATATGAAGAGTAATCAACAGAGTGGAGGCACTTTACCTTGGAGAATACGTGACATTGCCTTAATAAATTGTTGGTTTGCAGGCGCAAGTATAGAAGGAGAAACTGTTAGAGCAGAAAATGTTTCAGGATTACATATTATTGGAGGTTTCTTTTCTTCAGGTTTAGGTTTAGTGCACCCGACAGACCCAAATCTTCCACCATTGCGAGTTAAGCCAGGAATAGTATTAACAGGAATTCATGGATGCTCCAATACGCATTTAAGTAACGTAGATTTAAGTCATGGAATTATAAAAATTTGGAAAACAAGTAATCTTGTAAATATAGATTGTCGATTTGGGAGATTATTAATTTATAATGGAGCTGATAAGAATCACAAAGCGTTACATGTGACTAAAAGATTTATTTTAAATAAACGGACTGACCTTTCTCAGGAGCAGTTATGCCCTTTAAATATAGATAACAACACCGTAACTGACTACAAGTGTTACAATAATGCGCATGAAATTGAATGTGATACTGATGCAGATTGGATGCACAATCAAGCTTGCCCAAATACATCAGTTTAAATAGAAAATATATTCGTTAATTTTTTATTTAAAATTTAAATAAAGTGCGTTAACTTTCAAAGTTGATGTGCTTTTTTTATTTAAAACTTTAACAGATCAATTCATATAAAATTACTTTATATCTTGTGGTTTGAAACTTTTAAGACAACATATCGTAAAGGCAAACACAAAAAAATATGACAGTAGTAGAAAATTTAGCTGGATTGTATGAATTAGCTACTCCGAAAGACGGAGATATGTTATATGTAAAAGGATTTTGGGATAAAAATGATGGCGGTGGCGGATTTTTTATTTTTGATAAATTCTGTACTGTGAATCCTTTTTTTGATGATACGAGTTACTATAAAGTAGGTTACAATGCTAATTACGATGGAATGGTTTGTAAAGCTGAAAATGTAGCTGATGGAAGATGGATTCGTCAATGGGATCGAGGAGCACTAAATTTACGCTGGTTTGGTGCATTGCCAGATTTTAGCCCAAGTAGAGATGCATCTTTTGCATTAAATGCATCCTTAGCATATGCGCAATTTAATGTTCAATCTCCTAAAATTGCCAATCCGAACAAAGGTCGGGCTAATGAGCCAACAACTATTCCAAATCCAGAGATTACCATATTTAATTACCAAGTATACACGCGGCCAGGAAAAACGATCTACATTCCTGCAGGAAGATACAAATTTTTCTCAGCGATAAATTCAATACAGTACGGAGTTGTGATTGAAGGTGAAGGGAATATGGGCGCATCTTCACACGGAACGCGCCTTCTTATTTTTCATGAATATACAGAAGTTGACGAAGCTCTCACAGGAGTTAAAAGAGATGAGTATGGATTTTTAAGATATTATGCAAATGCAGCAAATAATTCTGGCGGCGGACTTAAAAACTTAAGCATTAGCGTAGAAAACATTCATACAAACGCTAAAAAGGATTTGAATAATGGATATGATACAAATGTAATCGTATTAATTGCGCCTGATAAAACGCCATCAGCGGGATTAACCTATTGCCCAGCGGTTTCCAAATGGAAAGCAGAAAATGTTTTCATTGTAATGAGAGCAAGAGCCAAAAGAGCTATTTACATGAGAAGTTACCAAGAAGGCGGGCAATTGCCTTGGCGTATTAGAGATATTGTATTAATGAACTGCAAGTTTGCAGGTGGAACTTTGGAAGGAGAAACCATACGCGCAATGAATTGCTTAGGATTGCACATAATTGGAGGTACACTTTCTTCTGGATTAGGTGTACATAATAAAGCTATTTATCCTGGAATTGTACTTGGCGGAATCTATGGTTGTGCAAATACACACTTAAATGGTGTTGATCTTACGCATGCAAGTATCAAAATTGAAAAGAAAAGCTTATTTACTAATATTGATTGTAGCTTTGGAAAGCTATTAATCTACAACGGTTCGGATAAAGATCATGAAGGACTGCAAGTAACAAAAAAGTTTATCTTAAATAAACGAAAAAATCATCCTATAGAATTACAATGTCCAATAAACATAGATAATAATACAGTCACTTTTTATAAATGCTATAACAATGCGCATGAAATTGAAAATGACACAGATGCAGATTGGATGCATAACCAAGATTATCCAAATACAACAGTGTAAACAGAAAATAGCTCAGTATTTCACATCTTTTTTAGGATCGAAACTGTCTATCAAAAATCAAAACAATAAATTTGCAGCATATTTCAAGCATTTTATTTATATACGACAGTTTATCAGTATGAACATAAAAACCATTTTATCCAAGCCAATTCCTGTAGTTTGGTATCGATTTGTGCAACTTGTAAAGTTGAAAATGTATTTTAAAACGAAGTTCTGGCAGAAAATTGAACCAAAAATTCATCAAAAAGTAAACAAATCTAAAAACACGTGGAACGCAAAAAGTTTATTGTTTTCTGATGATTTTTCAGCGGAATCGCTTCCTGAAACGCTTCAAACACAAACCATTTTAAATGCTAATGAAATCGTAAACGGAACCATTTCGGTATTTGATGTAAATTATACTTTCACACAACCAATTTCTTGGAATACGGATTGGCGCGAAAATCATTCATGGAAAAACAAGTACTTTAAAGGCTATTCATTCTACGAAAAAAATAAAGCAAAAGAATTTGATGTAAAATTTCCTTGGGAATTATCACGTTTGAGTTTTTTAATTCCTGTGGCACGTGCGTATCAATTGCAAAAAGATGCTTCACAATTAGCGTATATTCATGAGATTTTATCCGATTGGAAAAGCAAGAATCCAATAGGTTTTTCTGTGAATTGGTATCCGATGGAAGTTTCGGTGCGAACGATTAATTTGATTCAATTGCGAGAAATTTTACTAGAAGCTTCAAATACAGATGCGGTTGTAAATGTGTTGAATGAAATTTTGTTGCTTCACGGAATTTTCTTGTGGCGAACTATAGAATATACAGATATTCGTGGAAATCATTATTCGGCAAACCTAACCGCATTATTACTTTTAGGAAGTACCTTCAAAGGATTTTACTCAGAAGCAAAAACGTGGTACAACTACGCCGTAAAACACACCGAAAAAGAATTTCACTTGCAATTTATTGCAGATGGCGTCAACTTTGAAAAATCGATTCCGTATCACAGATTAGTCGTAGAATTTTATTTTATTTCTTTCGTAGTGATGCAACGCGCAGGTTTGAAAGTGAAAGAAAACACATTGAAAGTCTTGAAAAATGCATGCGAATTCACGCGTGATGTCACAAAACCAAACCAGTTAACACCAATTATTGGAGATAACGATAGTGCTTCTGTATTTCAAAATGATGACGTTTCTTTGAACAATCATACAAACTTATTGCAATTGGCGAGTTTGTTTTTTCAAGATGAAAAATTAAACAGTACAAACAAAAAATATCATTCCGCATTTGAAGTATTTGGAACAAAAGCAACCGAGAATTTAGGCTTTACAACACAAAATACTTTTGAATCGTATTATTATAAAGAAGGCGGATTTGTAACTGTAAAAGATGCGCAAAATTATTTTATTACAGATGTTGGCGAAGTCGGAATGAAAGGTCGCGGCGGACACGGACACAACGATTTGTTTAGCTTTGAACTCATGCTCGATGCAACCGATATTATCGTAGATCCAGGTTGTTATACATATACTGGCGATTTGGCACTGAAAACAAAAATGAAATCAACGGCATATCATAACGGATTGGAAGTTGACGGAGAAGAACTAGCGCCTATGATTGGCAATTGGGGAATTAGTGATATTGCGGAACCTTTTGACGTTGCAACGGAACATTCGGCAACAAATGCTACGATTTCAGGAAAGCATAAAGGTTACCAACGTTTGGAAGATGCTGTAACGCATGAACGTACGTTTCACATTGAAAAAGAAAACTTTAAGCTGACATGTATCGATGTTATTTCTTGTGAAAACGAACATAAAATCACGCGAAATTTACATTTTGACGAAAAAATTGGTGTCGAAATAAAAGATAATGCTATTTTAGTAAGAACGAATGCTGGTTCTTCAAAAATAACGGTTGATGCTTCTACCACAATTCGCATTGCAGATTATACAAGCAGTCGCAATTATGGAAGTAAAGTAACTTCTAAAAAAGTCATTTTAGAAACAAATATAAAAGGAACAACCACGTTACAGTTTATGATTGAAAAGGAAAATAATTAAAAAATACAGTTTTACTAAAGCATAATCTTTCAATTTATACCAAATACCACCATTATTAATCCACTTAATAATTGTGGTTTTGTTTTAATAAATTAGTTTTGCACTTGGAAAACACCGAATTAACTTCAGTTAGTAATGAACAAACTCAGTAAAGACATCATAATTAGTACTGCTTTTTCTTTTTTTAATGTGCTTTTTAATTTTTGGTTAATTAAGGAAGCGGAATTTACGTTGTCGGTTGTCCATTTAGGTGTGTTTCTTTATGTCAGACGTATTGCACCAACATTTTCTAATTTTTCCCAATTAGGTACTTCTCAAGCATTAATTAGGTTTACGAGCATTGACAAAGACAATAAGAGTAAATTAAAGATATATTACATATTATCCATATCAATTTGGATATTGATGTCTGGTATATTATTGGGAATTTATGCACTGTTTCACACCTATTTGAGTGGTTATTTTCCCGAAGAAATAGCTGAAGAAATTTTAAAAATTACGTTTGTTTATATAAGTATTTTACATTTAAGTTATATCATATTGCCTTATTTCTTGAATCTGAGAAAAATATTTACATACAACATGATTCAGTTGCTAATAGCGAGTTTAATACTGCTATTTGTTTTTAAATTTTTCACAATTGAAAATGATTTAATATTACTTTTCAAAAATGCTTTATCGGTTATTGTATTACTGTTATTACTATTACTGACTTATATAATTATTACTTTAAAATTGTATATTTTTCCAAGATTTCAAGAAATAAAAACTGTTGGAAAAGACTTTATTGAATATGGTTTGCCAAGATCAATAATTACATTCTCAGATATGTTCTTACTTACCGTAGGAGCTATGATGATACATGGAAAAGATGAAATTATTGGAGGATTTTTAATAGGAATAACGCTATCTAGAACCATATTAATTGTATTGCAACCAGTTTCATTACTTTCAGCAGTTATATCTGGTCATAAAAATTCTGAAGAACGACATGAAACATTAGTAAATCTATTAGTTGGAGGCACATTATACATTGCAATACTAACTTCCGTAGTACTATTCAATTGGGTGGATGTTCTGTTGCCGCTTTGGCTAAAAAATGAAGAAATTATTGTGCTAGTCGTATTCATATTCAAACTACTTTCATTAGGATTGGTTCCGTATGCGATATTTCAAGTTTTAAAAGGAATTATAGAAGTTAAGTTTTTTAAGCCGTTGAATTTAATATCATTAGCAATAGCAATTGCAACGCATGTAGTAATGTATTATTCTTTAAAAAGTACAATAGGTACTATAGAAGCATTATCAATCTCGTTAATGTGTAGCTTTGTATTGTTAGGTTTTTTCTCTTTATATTGGAATAGAAAATACTTAAAATCACACAAATACTTTAAAATAATACCACTTTTAGCATTGAACGTTCTATTATTTTTAATCAACTTTGCAATTCATGATTTTTACCCTAATTTTTTAGGGTTTGTAATAAGTGGTTTTATATCGAGCATTTTATTTTTAGCTTACAGTATAAAAATAAAGAGTCCATTTATAAAAGAAGCAATATTAATTTTTAAAAAATAAGTTATGAAAAAATTCAGTTTTACGCTACTTACAGTACTTCTAATACTTTCTTCGTGTACTAGTTCAGATGAAAATAGTGAGAACACTAATACGAACCAGAACCCAGTAAATGACTTTTCAACATTGCAAGTAAATTTTGATTTAACAGCAGAAGAAGGTTCTTGTTTTGATTTAACCTATGCAAATTCGGCTTGTAGAGATCACATATGTATAAAATGGAATTCAGTACAAGGAGCAGATAACTATAAAGTTTTTGCCTCAGATGCTATAAACGGTACATATACTTTACTAGAAACAGTTACGGAGACGTATTATTCTAGTGTTGATTTTGAATTTAACACACCTTATTTCTTTTATGTAGTTGCTTACAGTAATATTCATGGAGATGGTTTGGCATCAGAAACATTAGAATTGGAAAGATGTCAAACCTATGTGGCTTCAGAAGTTATTACAAGTATTGTTGGACCAGAACGTGTTAATTCTACGGATCTTATGAACAATAAATTGTTTGTAGCTTATGAAACTAACAATGGTGGTAGTAACTTACTTATAATAGATGCTAGCACAGGAAGTTTGCTGTCTATGTTCAATAATAGCTTATTTAATGATGCTAAATTAGTTAGAGTAAACTCTAATGAAGATATATATGTATTAGATAACAATCATAAAAGAATACGACGCTTTAATTCTCAAACACAAGATGTATATTCAGAATCCATACAAACATCTGTCAGAATCAATCATTTTGATGTAGATAAAATACAAAATAGATTATTTATAAATAAACAAAACTCTTTAACTATAGAGGTATATGATGCGGATTTTAATGTATTAACTCCAATTAGTATAAGCGCAGATTATAATCGTATAAATGGAATTACTTATGGTGCAGATAATAAATTATATATTTTAGTTTCTACAGTAGCTTCAACAAAAAACTCTCTTTTAGTTTATTCATCTCAAGGAGTATTACTAAATGTATATACGGAACCTTTTGCAGATCGAGTTACGAAAATTTTTCAAGTAGATTCACAAGGACATTTATATTCGCTGGAATGGACTAGTACTGAGTATTTAATAAAACATGTAATGGAGGAGAATAGTATTAATATAATTTCAAGTATTACCCAAATGACAAGTTATCCGACTGTTTATAATATAGTATCAGTAGATGATACTTATAATGTTTTCATAGTAGCCACAAATCATTCTGCGAATCCATTGAAAATAATAAAATTTGAGCCAAGTAATTAAATAGAATAAAAATGTATGTGCGGAATTTTAGGAATTATTAATTATAATAAAATAATAGACAAAGACACGAGTACGATGGCTTTAATGCAACAAGAAATTTTGCATAGAGGTCCGGACGATCAATCTATTTGGAATGATAACTCAGTTGTTTTTGGACATAATAGACTTTCTATTATTGACTTGTCAGATCAGGCGAATCAGCCGATGAAATCTGTTGACGAATCGGTGGTTATTTGTTTTAATGGCGAAGTATACAACCATGAAGAAATCAAAAAAGACCTCATAGGCAAACAACAGTTTAACACGAACAACTCAGATACGGAAGTAATTATTAATGCCTACAAAGAATGGGGATTAGATAAAACATTAGAAAAACTAAAAGGAATGTTTGCCTTTGCTATTTATGACATAAAAAAGCAAACAACCTATATTGTAAGAGATAGACTGGGAAAAAAACCACTATACTATGCTTCCATAAAAGATAAACTTTACTTTTCATCAGAAATTAAAGCATTATTAAAATCTGACGAAATAGACAAATCAATCAATGAAGAAGCAATTTACCATTACCTTTCTTTATTAACGGTAAATGCTCCGAACACATTTTATAAAAACATAAAAAAATTAGAAGCAGGAAATTACTTAAAAATTGAGGCTAACGGAAACATCACTCAAAAAGAATATTGGTCTGTTACTGATGCAATAAACACAATATCTAGTGATTCTTATGAAGAAGCAGAAGCCACTTTTAAAGAAAAACTAGAAAAATCAATGGTGTTGCGTAACGTTTCCGATGTTCCAATTTCTATTGCATTAAGTGGCGGAATTGATAGTTCGTTAAACTTACATTACAGTTCAAAAATAAGTCCAAATATCAATGCTATAAATTTGGAATATGAAACGAAACACGAATTTAATGAATCTGTAAACGCAAGAAAATATTCTAAATCATTAGCTATAGAATATCATCAAATGCAAATTGATCAAGAAGAATTTGAAACGCAACTTATAAAACTAATGAGCATTCAAGCAGATATGCCTTTTGGCGATCCAAATTCTGTATTGCTCTATTACATTTCCAAAAAAGCACGCGAAATTGGCTCTAAAATAATTTTAGTTGGTGAAGGCGGAGACGAATTAGGCGGTTATCCTGTGTATACCAATATGCAACGAGAATATGATATCATAAAATGGATTCCAGGATTCTTAAAAAGATTCTTAAAATACATTCCGCTCTCAAAACCGTTCGATTTCTTTTACAAAGGAAAAATAGTTTCTAGAAGACAAGTACATGGCTTCACCGAATCTGAGAAAAAAACATTCTGGAAGAAAAACGACTACAACACCTATGAAATTTTAGGTAAATTAATGGATGAGGTTACTGTAAAAAGTAAAGACTCTTTTCTGAAGAAAGTTTTAAACATTGAATACAAATTAAGACTACCCGAATTAATATTACCTAGAGTAGATTACCCAACAATGGCAGCGAGTGTAGAAGCGAGATCGCCTTACATGGATTATCAATTAATAGAATATTGTGCCGGATTACCATTTGATTTAAAAATGAAAAATGGTCCCAAATCAATAATCAAAAGTATGGCGAAAGAAATTCTTCCCGATTATATTGTAAATGGTAAAAAAGTAGGATTTGGAATGTTATTACATCCTTTTTTAACGCTTTCATTGCCAAAAATGTTTCAAGAAGAAGTACTTAATGATGAAGCTGCTCCAATAAAAGAATATCTAAAAGAATCTTTTCTAAAAGAATTAGGCTCTAAAAAAGAAGTATCTCCTAAGTTAGGCTATAGAATTTGGATTATTTATTCATTAAACAAATGGTTGATTAATCATGAAAAACTAGCGAAATAATGAAAGATATTTTATTCTTTATCTCACATCAGCCGAATCCGAGGTTTGTAAAGCAAATCAATTTCTTAGCAAAAAACCATACAGTAACATTGGTGTACTTTCACAGAGAAACGTTGGCTACACTTGATGATTCTATCGCAAAAAATGTAATTCGTCATAACTTAGGCGGTTTGCCAAATGCTTCACAAGCATTCAAAAGAATTTGGGTATACATCAAAGCGATTAGGCAAATTAGAAAAATTCTTTCCAATTCACAATTCAATGTGGCGTTGGTAAACAATATTGATGTCATTATTCTATACCTAATGGCAAGTTTCAAATTTGGTAAAAAGAAACACAAACCAAAACTAACCATTGAAATTTCCGATTTGCGAGAGTTTGTCTTTGCAGACAGTTTTATGAGCAAACGCATGCGATCGTTGGAAAAATACTTGTACACCAAGCATATTGACAAACTCATTGTGACCTCTAAAAAATACTATAGCTATCATTTTGAAAAATTCTTTAAAAAAGAGGTCTTTGTATTGGAAAACAAAATGCTTTCAACAGAATTGCAACATGATACTACGATTCAAAAGCAACAAACTGAAAAAACAGTGATCGGAGTTGTTGGGTTACTGTTGCGAAAAGATGAATATATCAAACTATTTGAAACCTATAAAAACCATCCGAATGTAGACATTCACATTCACGGAAAAGGACAATACGAAAACGTAGTGAAAGAATATGCTGCAAACTATGATAACATTACGTATTTCGGGCCGTACAACATGTTTACAGATGCACAACGCATTTACAATTCTGTAGATATAATCTATTTAGTATACGACATTGATCAAACTTCATTGAACAATCGTTTGGCATTGCCAAACAAACTATACGAATGTATGTACTACAAAGTGCCAATATTGTGTAGTAAGCAAACATATTTAGAAGAAATAGTGATGGATTTGGGCATTGGAACTTCCGTAAATTACAAAGAACCAAACGCTTTAGAAGAAGCAGTGAGTTATTTGACACAGAATACCGACCGTTTACAAAATAATTTTTCGTCTTTACCTGAAAAGATGTATTTTGGCGATGAAGATTACGAAGCACTAGAATCTTTTTTAGCCAACTAAATGCAACAAAAAACGTCTCTGATCCAATTTTTTCAAAAGAACAATATTGACATTATTTTTCTACTACTCATTGGTGTTGTAGGAACCTTTACACAGGAAAAAATAAATCCGATATTCATTTTTTCACTCATGATTGTGCAAGGATTCATCATGTTTCGAAAAAAAGAAAAAATTCACTTCAAAACCACGACGTACTTTTGGCTCTTACTTGCGCTCTATGCGCTAAATATTGTCGGAATGTTATATACACAAGATGTTTCACGAGGTTTCAATACCATTACGCGTCAAATCAGTTTTGTGTTGTTTCCGATTTTTTACACGGTATATCGTGTCAAAAATATTGACTTTCTTCTAAAAGCATTTGTAATTTCTATTTTTGGGTTCATTGTTATCTTTGAAACGCATACGCTGTATCGCTTCTTTTACAAAAGTGATATTTTTCCATTAGATTTAGAATTGTTTTTTTCCTATCGATATACGGGCGCGGAACTCACCAAAGTTTTTGAAATGCACAATTCGTATTTCGGAATGTACATTATATTCGCACATGTTATTATCTTAGATTACATTCGCAAAGCGACCAAAAACTACCTCATTATTTTACTAGTATTATTATTGGTTGTACAATCCTTATTTCTTTTTCAAACCGTAGCAAAAACAGCCATTGTACTCAATGCTATTATTATTTCAACGTCATTAATTTACTTTCTTGTTAAAAGCAGAAGTTTTAAAATTCTAGGATTTTCGTTACTATTAATTTGTATCACAGGTTGGTTTGCCACGCAACATTTAAATTTGCCGCTAAGCAGAATTAGCGATCGTTTAACGGAATTGTTAGAAGGAGAAGATTCGGATAGAATAACGCGTGCGCGAATTTGGAAAGCTGCAATTCCTGTTATCAAAGAAAACTATCTCATAGGTTCAGGAACAGGCGATGTAAAACGCTTTCTGCATGCCGAATTTGAGAAAAATAACATTCCACTGCGCAGTAATGTGCACAATCAATACTTAGATTATCTCATGCGATTTGGAGTGTTAGGATTGGCGCTTTTCCTTACCATTTTTGGCTATTCGCTCTTTCAAGCAATCAAAACAAATAATTATATCTATTTTTGTTTCACAATAATCATTATGATTTGTTGTTTTACAGAAAATATATTGAGCAGGCAATGGGGAATTACGTTCTATGCGGCTTTCAACTATTTGCTTTACTTTCAATACCCAAAAAAATAAATGACGATTACATATATACTCATATTTGTCTTACTATTCCACATCATTCTATTCAAAAAGATGATTTTCAGATGGAATACGTTTGGGATATTCTTTATCGCTACTATGATATTTTCTGTAGTTGGTGTGATGGCATATCCATTTATGATAGATTATGTAATGATCACATTCAACACGTTTAAGCTAGAGCTGATAACGAGTCAAGAAATCATCAAAACACAATTATTGGTCGTCGGCGGATTGCTCACCGTATTATACTCATATACAATTGGGATTTGGGCATTATATGGACGCGTGGAATGTATAGATCATTTCCGAATGGAAGCACCGATTAAAAATAATTTGAGCAAAACAAACTTCTACTTTATCCTACTTCTCATCTTTTTATTTCTGTCTGTATATCTCTTTATCAAAAGAGATATCTTAATTACAGGTATTGTAGATGGACTTATTGGACGACAACCAACAGCATTATTAATATCTAGGATTGGCATTACTTCAAACTATTTATATGTAGTTATCACATACAATTTACTGCCATTTCTTACTATTGTGGCGTTGTATGTTTCCATGAAAAGAAAAACGCTGGTCAGTAGAATACTTTTCATTGGGTTATTCATAGTATCGTTTTCTTTAATTCTATTACTATTTCAAAAACGCCCGTTAATTATATTTCTACTGTCTTTATTGCTGTCAGCATTTATATTTAGAAAATACATTCACATAAAAGAAAAGCGAATTCTAACAAGAAAAGAAAAGAAAAAATTACGCCGCCGTTATGCACTTATTGGACTCGCGTTATTTTCCATATTAATATTACTTTATTATTCAGGAACTACCTATCAATTTAAAAGTGTATTTTCAGGAGTTACAAAACTAACAGAAGTTGTACTTACGCGTATTTTTGGACGATTGGCGCTTCCTGCATTCTGTTATGTGCATTACTTTCCCAATGTAGAAGGTCATTATGGAATTACAAACATTGGAACGCTGAGTAAAGTATTCCGATACCAAACATTCTTAGATTCAAAAGAAGTATTTTTACACTTTACAAGAACAGATGAAAAACAAGGATCATTAGCAATAAATAGTATTTTAGATTTCTACGGAGCCTTTGGATATTACGGACTAATCATTGGGAATATGATTTTAGGGTTTTTTCTTTGTGGTTTAGATGCATTTCTTAATCGGTTGGAAAAAAACAATATCAACTTAATCTTTATCATCTTTTGTTTCGTATTTGCGTATTACTTATCGCAAGCAAGTATGGCGAGATCATTATTAGGATACGGATTTTTCTTTTTTGCGATTACTTGGATGTTTTTACAAAAAGGATTTAAAGTGAAATTGCGCCCATGAATTTTATCAAAAAAAACATAGACAGCATTGTAATATTTTTTTTGATGGCATTCTTCGTAAGTGACTTTCTTACAAGTATCACCTTTAAGCTTGTGCCAAATTCTTTTTACCGATACTCAGGAATTGTAAAACTAGTATTTGAAATATTCATGGTATTCATGATCATTACACAATACAAAAAGCCATTTCGAACACTGTGGTTTATTCTCGGAATTACGGCATCATTCATCATCAGTCAATTACTGCTAAATTCGCCGGAAGGCTACAACCTACAAACAGAATTTTTGAGTGGTAACATCTATTTCTTTAACAGATATATATACCTACTCATCTTTGCATTATTTATCAAAACGATTCCGCTAAAAGAAGAAACCTATCAAAAAATATATACGTATTTCGAGTATTTCTTATATGTAAACGCAATTGCGTTAATTTGCGGATATATATTCCATATAGAATTATTTAGATCCTACGAATACACGGTTCGATTTGGTGTTACAGGCTTTTTCTCCAAACCCGGAGAAGCAAGCTACATGTACATGATTGCAGTTGCGGTTAACTATTATTTTTGGATCACAAACAAGCAAAAAAAATACGGCTACAAACTGTTATTTTTTATCGCATGTTCTCTCTGTTTAGGACAAAAAAAGATGCTGCTTTTTTTACTGCTTTTAGGCATCGTATTCTTAGTGCGTCACAACCGATATAAAAAGATATTTAGTTGGACATTGGGAGTTTTAGCAGTAGGATTCTTCTTTTTCAAGGAAACAATATTAACGGAACTCATTAAAAGTTCTGACTTTTGGACAGTTATTTACAATGAAAGCGGATTGTTATCAACAGTGACATCTTACAGAGATCAATTATTGATAGATACCATGAATCACATGAATGAAAATTGGAGTTTCCTCAACTATATTTTTGGCGGATTGGACTTTAATACATTCAAAGTAGAATTTGAATTCATCGATCTCTACATATTTATGGGAATTGCAGGGATTATTTACTATCTCTATGTGGTTTCAATGCTTTTCAACGGAAGTGATTTAGTCAAGCGAAACTTAATCATCATTACATTTGTTACAAGCTTACTTTCCGGAGGACTTTTATTAAACGTCACTGCGGCAATCCTTTTTTATATCGTAGTAAAATATGTGATGAAATCTAATAAAAACGTACCTAACGGATAATTGGACAAATTCTTGGGTTAGTGTCAAATTAAAAAGTAAATTTGCGCAGAATTTGTAAAAATCAAAAAAGACCATATGAGACAAATACTACAGTCGTTCAAGACAGGAGTGACGGAACTAGCAAAGCTGCCAGCACCAAAAGTAAAAACAGGACAAGTATTAATAAAAACGACTAGAAGTTTAGTTTCATTAGGTACAGAACGCATGTTAGTGGAGTTTGGAAGAGCTTCACTCATACAAAAAGCAAGACAACAACCAGACAAAGTAAAAATGGTGTTGGATAAAATAAAGACCGAAGGATTAATGCCTACGTTAGAAACGGTCTTCAACAAACTAGAACAACCACTTCCTTTAGGATACTGCAACGTTGGTAAAGTAATAGAAGTTGGAAAAGGTGTCACAGACTTTAAAGTAGGTGACAGAGTTACATCAAACGGGCAACACGCCGAATTTGTTTCCATTCCGCAAAACTTAGTAGCACACATTCCTGACAACATCACTGACGAAGAAGCCGTATTTACGGTAATTGGCGCAATTGCATTGCAAGGAATTCGTTTGGTCAATCCTACAATGGGAGAAACAATTGTTGTCATTGGTTTAGGTCTTATCGGGTTGCTAGCCGCAGAAATGTTAATGGCAAATGGTTGTAAAGTTATTGGATACGATTTAGACGATAACAAAGTTGCCATTGCCAAAGAAAAAGGTATCATCGCGTTCAATCCGCTCAAAGGAAATGATCCTGTAAAATTTGTATTAGAAAACACGAATAATGTTGGAGCCGATGGCGTATTAATTACAGCTTCTGCAAAATCGAACGCTATTATTTCACAAGCGGCTCAAATGAGCAGACAACGTGGACGCATCGTTTTAGTTGGTGTTATTGGATTAAATATATCAAGAGCAGAATTTTACGAAAAAGAATTAAGCTTCCAAGTTTCTTGTTCTTACGGGCCAGGAAGATATGATGACGATTACGAACAAAAAGGAATCGATTATCCATTACCATTTGTACGTTGGACAGAAAAGCGAAACTTTGAAACCGTATTGCAACTCATTTCCACAGGAAAATTACAAGTAAAAAACCTCATTTCCGAAGTTGTTGCATTAGAAGAATATGAAAAAATATACGGAGAAATTGGTACTTCAAAATCAATTGCTTCCATCATAAAATACGACGAAAGTACGCAGCCAGAAAGCACGATAATTGTCACTAAAAAAGAAGGACAACCAACAAAAGGCGTGATCGGATTAATTGGTGCCGGAAACTTCACGAAAATGACACTGTTGCCTGCATTAAAAGGAACAAATGCACACATAAAGCACATTGTTTCTTCAGGTGGCGTAAACGGAACTGCACTTGCCAAAAAACATAACATTGCACAGAGTACTACAGATTATGAGCTGGTATTAGACGATAAAGATGTAGACTTAGTAATGATTACAACGCGTCACAACTTGCACGCGGATATGGTGATCAAAGCATTAGACAAAGGAAAACATGTATTTGTTGAAAAACCACTAGCGCTTAATCATGAAGAACTAGAAGCAATCGAAGAAAGTTACCAAAAAAGCAACGGAACCTTAATGATTGGTTTCAACAGACGTTTCTCTCCACACACGCAAAAAATAAAATCATTAGTAGGCGATGCGCCAATGAACGTAATTGCTACGATGAACGCAGGCGCAATTCCGCCAGAAATTTGGGTGCATGATATGGAAGTCGGTGGCGGAAGAATCATTGGAGAAGCGTGTCACTATTTAGACTTAATTGTATACTTAACAGGAAGCAAAATCAAAGCAGTTTGTATGAATGCATTGGGCGAAAATCCAGCAGAAAACACAGACAGCGCTTCTATTTTAGTAAAACTAGAAAACGGTTCTACAGGAGTTGTCAATTACTTTGCAAACGGATCAAAATCGTACGCTAAAGAACGATTAGAAGTATTCTCACAAGAGAAAACACTCATCATGGACAACTTTATCAAAACAACAGGTCACGGTACAAAAGGGTTTTCTAAACTTAAAACGAAATTAAACAAAGGGCACAAAGCACAATTTGGACAAATTCTTGAAAAAATAAAACAAGGTGATATTGCTTTAATTCCGTATGAAGAACTCATAAATGTAACAAAAGCAAGCTTTGCAGCTATTCAAAGTTTAAAAGAAGGAAAGTGGATCGAAATAGAATAGCAGTATAATAGTAAAGCAGTAACATTCGTTCTAAAATAATTATATAAATCATGATTCAAAAAATAAAAAAGATAGCCAATCTTATCTCAAACATGGGATTCCGCTATCTGTCTTTTAGAGTCATATATATGATTAAATCGAAATTAGGATTTCAAAAAAAGGCATATCCTATTAATCCGAAAGAAGAAAAACAGATTTCTCTAGAAGATTGGAAAACGAACTTGCCGCCATTTTTCTTTTACGGGAAAAACATTCCCAACGTACCAAAAGAGGAAAAAGAAATATTGAAACAAACCTTTGAAGAAATTCAAAAAGGAATCTTTACATTTTTCAACAAAACGAAAATAAAACTTGGTACAGAATACAATTGGATGGTCAATCCAACTACTGAATATCGCTACAATAGTAACAAACATTGGTCGGAAGTAGTTGATTTATCCAAAGAAGCAGGCGATATCAAATACGTTTGGGAAAAAGCGCGTTTTTCATTTCTGTATGATGTTATTCGTTATGATTACCACTTTGAAGATGATCAATCGGCATATGTTTTAAGTGAAATTGAAGATTTTATTACCAAAAATCCAATCAATCAAGGACCAAATTACAAATGCAGTCAAGAAATCAGTTTGCGTGTCATGAATTGGACATTTGCGCTGTATTATTATAAAGATTCGCCACAGCTAACCGAAGCAGTATTCCAAAAAATAATGCACAATATCTATTGGCAAATTCATCACGTATATCAAAACATTCATTTCTCTAGAATTACGGTTCGAAACAATCATGCAATTACAGAAACGTTGCTATTATACCTTTCGGGAAAATTATTTCCGTTTTTACCAAATGTAGCTGAATGGAGCAAAAAAGGTAAAAAATGGTTTGAGCAGGAAATTGAGTATCAAATCTATGAAGATGGTACATTTTTGCAATTCTCTATGAACTATCACAGAGTCGTAATTCAATTACTTACTTGGGGAATTCAGTTGGCAAAGCTCCACAATGATAAATTTATAGATGTCGTATACGAGCGCGCACAAAAATCGCTCAATTTCTTAGATGCATGTATGGATCCTGTCACAGGAAAATTGCCAAACTATGGTTCCAATGATGGCGCATTATTCTTTAAACTTACCAATGATGATTACAGAGTTTACCGATCACAATTAGACGATTTGCGCGCGGTATTAAATGGATATACGTATTTTACATCAGAAAGTTCACGTTGGTACGGAATTCATCCAGAACAAAAATCATCTGTAAAATTACCTGAACTCAATACCTTTGAAAAAAGCGGTTACTATATCATTCAAGATGAAAACTGTAAAACATTCATCCGTTGCGGCGCTTACAAAGACAGACCTTTTCAGTCAGACAATTTACATCTAGACATTTGGGCAAATGGAATCAATTATTTACGCGATACAGGTTCGTACAAATACAATGCAGAACTTGGTGATGTGAAGTATTTCAATGGTACGGAAGGGCACAATACAATAAGTGTAGCTAAAGAAGATCAAATGCTCAAAGGCGGACGTTTCATTTGGTATTATTGGGTTAAAAAAGCCAATGCAAGTGTAACAAAAGAACAAGATATTTTCAAGTTTGATGGAACAATAAAAGCCTTCAAACAACTTGGAAACAATATTTTGCATACCCGAAAAGTAACAAAAAAACAGGGACAAAACCATTGGGAAGTTACAGACAGCATTCAAAACCAAGGAAACAAAAATATATACCAATATTGGCATTTGCATCCAGATCATGTAAATGATATAGAAATCAGTACAACGGATAAAAATGGTGAGCAACTAGAACCGCTCATAGAAGAAAAATGGTTTTCTGGCTACTATGGAGTCAAAGAAAAATCAATAAGGCTTACATTTGCAAGCAAACATAATGTGTTCAACACTTCAATACGGATTAAACAATAGATGAGAATATTACTAATACACCAAGCCTTTTTAGAAAAAGGAGACGGCGGTGGATCTCGTTTCAATGAAATGACCCAAGTTTGGGCAAGTCAAGGACACGAAATTACAGTGCTTGGCGGAATGGTACACTATACAACTGGAAAAAAAACACCGAGATACAAAGGGAAATTCACGTTCAAAGATGAAGGGTTCTATGAAAATGTAGATGTCATTCGTTGTCACATTTCGGAAAGCTACAATGTGAATTTTTTAGGTAGATTGTGGGCATATTTTTCGTTTGTATTTTCTAGTATTTATGCAGGATTATTTAAAACTAAGGGAAAATTTGATGTCATCTTAGTGACGTCTCCACCTTTATTTGTCGGAATTACGGCGTATGTGTTATCGCTTATAAAACGAACTCCATTTGTATTTGAAGTGCGTGATCTTTGGCCAGAATCGGCTATTGATGCAGGTGTTTTAAAAAATGGAATGATCATTAAATTTGCCTATTGGTTTGAAAAATTCATCTACAAAAGAGCAAAACTAATCAATGTATTAACGCCCGCTTTTCGCGATAAACTAATCAACGATAAAAAAGTACCTGCGGAAAAAGTAATCTTCATTCCGAATGCAGCCGATTTTACCTTGGCGGAAAAAATACAGGAAAACTTTGATGCAAAAGCCTTCAAACAAGAACTTGGATTGGCTGATAAATTTGTAATAACGTATGTTGGTGCGCATGGTGTGGCAAATCATCTCATTCAATTACTCGATGCAGCAGAACATTTACGAGATACAAATGTGGTATTTCAACTCATTGGTTCGGGAATGCGTAAAGATGCATTAATCAAAGAAACAAAAAGTAGAAACTTAGAAAATCAAGTCATTTTTAGAGATCCTGTTTCCAAACAAGAAGTCTTTAAATACATTTTATCTTCTGATATGGGCGCATCTGTATTAAAACGTGTAGACACATTCAAAACCATTTACTCAAATAAAACGTTTGATTATATGAGTTGTAAAAAACCTATTTTACTTGCTATTGAAGGAGTTTCTAAAGATTTAGTAGAAACTGCAAATTGCGGTATCTGCGTCATTCCTGAAGATGCTAACAGCATTGCCAACGGAATCAAAACGTACAAACAACAAGAAGCACTTCATAAAGAACACGGACAAAATGGATACGAATACGCCAAAATACATTTTGATCGCCAAAAATTGGCAGTAGACTACATTGAACACATAAAAAAATCAGTAGAAAAATGATTTACGGATCCATCATAAAACCGATTGCAGATTTCGTTGCAGCATTTATCATGCTGTTGGTACTTTCTCCAGTTTTTATAATCATTTGCATCATTCTCGGAATTAATAATGGTGGTTCGCCATTCTTCTTTCAATCACGTGGTGGGAAAAATCAAAAAATATTCTATGTCATCAAGTTCAAAACAATGAACGATAAAAAAGATGAAAAAGGAGAATTATTACCAGACGATGTACGATTAACGAAAGTTGGAAACTTTATTAGAAAAACGTCTTTAGACGAATTACCACAACTAATCAATGTGCTAAAAGGAGAAATGAGTTTGGTAGGTCCAAGACCTTTCATGTCAGAATACCTAAAAATATACAATGACTTTCAAAAAAGACGTCACGAAGTTCGCCCAGGAATTACAGGTTGGGCGCAAGTAAATGGCAGAAACAATATAAGTTGGCAACGAAAGTTTGAATTGGACGTGTGGTATGTTGATAATAGAAATATACTACTCGATATTAAAATTCTTTTTTTAACTTTGTTAAAAATTATCGTCCCCAAAGACGTAAACAAAGAAGGAGAAACAACAACTGTTAAATTTAACGGAAAAAACTAGATATTATGGAATTCATTACGGACGTAAAGCTGAGAACAAACGATCCTGTGGAAGCTGCAAAAGTTGTAAAAGAAGCATTAAAAAAGTATAAAGTAATCAAAGTAGTACCGGAATGGTATTTAGGTGAATTACGCGGCTTTTACGATGTGTTTACAAGTGAATTAGGAGATCCGATAAATATTGGTGAAGACTTTACTCAAGCAGGAGCACAAACACATGAAAAGTGGTTGGAAATTCGTTATGACGATGATATTCCTGATTTGGCAGCATACAGACATAGTAAAAACGCACAACCGTTACATACGGATGAATCTTACATAGCTGACCCAGCAGACATTATGTTATTTTACAGCATAAACAAAGCTATAAAAGGTGGAGCAACAACGTTTATTGATGGTCCAGTATTGCTTGAGTTTTTAAAAGAAAACAATCCTGAATTATTAGAAAAATTGACATCAACCGATGTTCGTTACCGAAAAGCAGGAGAAGAACGTACAGAAAAAATAATAGACATTAAAGAAGATGGATTAATTCATTTCAACTTTAACTATTACTGTGTAGATCCAAAGGAAACGGAAGCAAACAGAGCGTTAAACAAAGAATTCTTTGACTTTCTTCAAAATTATGTAGCACATTCACACATGATTGAGCAAGTAACACTCAATCCTGGAGAAGCTGTTTTATGGTGGGACGAATTGGTATTGCACGGACGTACTTCATATGATGTAAAGAAAACGAATGATCGTTTTATCTGGAAAACAGGATTTAAGTGGAAAAACTAAAAAAAGAACTTGAATTAAGTCGAATCACTTTGGGAACCATGCGTTTCTCAGACAAAGGTTTAACTGAAACACAAGTTATACAACTCTTAGAAGAATCATGGGAAGCAGGAATTACTTCTCATCATTCTTCTTCTGAATATAGTTCCTACGAATTATATACCAAAGCGTTGCAAAAAAGTAGCATCCGAAACAACGTTAAGCATTTAGTAAAAATATCTTCTCCTCACTTTGAAGATGATACTTTTTCAGGGAAAATACTTGAAGAACGCGTTGATGCACAACTCAAAACATTACAAATTGATTGTATTGATGTATTGCAATGGTTAGTACGTTCAAAACCAATTAATGATGCAGACAGATTGCGTACATTACAAGACAAAAAAGAGGAAATTAAAGAAATATTAACGTCGCTCAAACAAAAAGGAAAAATCAAATCGGTATTCAGTTTTCCGTATTCAGTTCCATTTGCAACTGAAGTGATTAAATTTCCAGAAGTAGACGGAATTATTTCCTATCTTAATAAAGAAGAATTAGACTATGTGCCGTTTGCAACGAACAATCCATTCATAGCAATACGACCGTTATTTGCAGGGAAATTAGTAAAAGACGTTGCAAATATTGACGAAACCATCGCGGAACAACTTGCTTTCGTGGAAAATCATGCCAATGTAATTTCAACCATTGTCGGTATTAATTCCACAGAACAAGTAAAGACTTATAAAAAATACTTAAGCTAACTATGTATTTATACGGAGCCAGCGGACATGCAAAAGTGATTATTGACAGTATTTTGTCATCAACTTCTCATACCATAGAAGCTGTATATGATGATTATTCAGAGGAAGAAAGTTTGTTTACTATTCCTATTCGTAAAAATATAACTGAAATACCGTTAGAAGGTACATTTGTTATCAGTATTGGTGACAATCAAATTCGTAAAAAAATTTCCCAAAAACTTCAAACTCAGTACGAAACCATCATTCACGGATCTGCAACAATCTCTAAACTAGCTACTAAAATTGGCGAAGGAACTGTTGTCATGGCAAACGTAACGGTAAATGCAGCAACAACTATTGGAAAACATTGCATTGTTAATACCGCAGCCGTTGTAGAACACGATTGTAACATTGGTGACTTTGTACACATTTCGCCAAATGCAACACTTGCAGGAAACGTTACCATTGGCGAAGGAACACATATAGGTTCTGGCGCAGTCGTAATTCCAGGTGTAACTATCGGAAAATGGTGCGTCATTGGAGCTGGTTCAACAGTTATTGAAGACATTCCAGACTACACAGTTGCAGTTGGTTGTCCTGCAGTAGCAATAAAAAAGCATAAATTATATTCATAACGAATTAAAAAAAAGTAAAACATGTCTAGGTGTTAACTGTTAAACAAAAAATCACAAAACGTACATTTGACATTCTAATGGCAATCATTGGTATCAGCTTATTTTGGTGGCTCATACTACTATTGATAATCATAAGTTCTATAGATACTAAAAGCATTGGAATACTGTTGCAAAGCCGAATAGGATTGCACGGAAAAAAATTTAACATATACAAAATAAGAACCATGAGAAGCGATTCAAAAATCGAAGGTTCTTATCTTGCCATTCACAATGAACATAGAATTACAAAAATAGGCAGCGCGTTACGCAAATGGAAACTAGACGAATTGCCACAACTAATCAATGTGTTCCTTGGTAGCATGAGTTTTGTAGGTCCACGACCAGATGTGGCAGGATTTGCAGACAAACTCTCAGAAGAAGACAAAATCATTCTCTCAGTAAAACCAGGAATTACAGGACCAGCTTCTATTTACTTTCAACAAGAAGAAAAAATATTAGCTCAAAAAATAGCTCCTGAAGAATACAATAGAAATATAATTTGGGCAAAAAAAATAGAACTTAACAAAGAATATGTAAAAAGTTATAGCTTTGCAAAAGATATCAAATACATATTTCAAACTCTAATATCATTTGTTGTTTGAATTTGCTGAAAAAGAAAACAATGATTTTTTTCTTTATTTGAACTAAAATACGAAAGCATAGCCTTAGTTACGGTTTCTTTTTTTAGTAAAGAAGAAAGGGAAAAAGGGTGTTTTATTTCAGTAAATCCAAATGATAAATGATATAAAAAATACTATAAAGCATATGAAATCACGAATTTGGCTTTCATCTCCGCACATGGGCGGAAACGAATTATCATATATAAAAGAAGCGTTTGACACCAATTGGATTGCTCCACTTGGACCAAATGTAACAGGTTTTGAAGCAGACTTAAAACAGTTTTTAAACACCGAAAAAGAGGTTGGCGCGTTATCATCTGGAACGGCGGCAATTCACCTAGGGCTCATCTTATCAGGAGTTGTGGCTGGCGATGAGGTTATTTGTCAAAGTATGACTTTTTCCGCTTCCGCGAATCCGATTCTATATCAAAATGCAATTCCGGTATTTATTGATAGTGAAGAAGAAACCTGGAACATGTGTCCCGTACAGCTTGAAACAGCAATTAAAGCCAGCATCGCTAACGGAAAAAAACCAAAAGCAATCATTTTAGTACACTTATACGGAATGCCTGCAAAAACGGATGAAATAGTTGCTATTGCCAATAAATATGAAATTGCTATTATAGAAGATGCCGCAGAAGCATTAGGCTCAACCTACAAAGGAAAAAACTGTGGAACTTTTGGTACATATGCAGCATTATCATTTAACGGAAACAAAATCATCACAACATCTGGCGGTGGCGCAATTGTTTGTAATGACGAAGCAGCTAAAAACAAAGCCATCTTCTTAGCAACGCAAGCTAGAGACGAAGCAGTACATTACCAACATTCTGAAATAGGATACAATTACAGAATGAGTAACATAGTTGCAGGAATTGGTCGCGGACAAATGGAAGTCTTAGACAAGCACATTTCGCTTCGTAGAGACATGAATACATTCTACAAAAACATCTTCAAAAACGTGGAAGGTGTTACTGTTTTTGAAGAGCCAACCGACGACTATTTTTCCAATCATTGGTTAAGTTGTATCACGGTTGATGAAAGCAAAGCAAGTTTCACGCGAGAAGGATTACGCTTGGCATTATGGGAAGAAAACATTGAGTCCAGACCACTTTGGAAACCAATGCATTTACAGCCAATATTTGAAAAATATGACTATTATGGAACCAATGTTTGTGAAAACTTATTCAACACTGGACTTTGTTTGCCATCAGGATCAAATTTAACTACACAGGAAAAAGAACGTATTACACAAGTTATAGCCGCTTTTCTAGCATAGAAAGAAATAAATTAAGTAATTTGTGTCATTAACTAAAGAATCTGTTTTTTTGAGAAGATGAAGATACCGAATTCAAGAAAAATAAAAGAAGCACTAAAGCAAGTCCTAAAATCAAGCAAAAAGCGCATTGATTTCAAAAACATTGGATACTTGCCGAGATGGCTTATCCTATGTTTCGATATGTTTATTTGTTGTGTGGCAATCATAATAACAAGTGTTATTGTTGATAACATCAACATTAGCAATATTAATACACCAACCTCACAATCACTCTTTGGGTTTTCACCGAGCTCAGGATTGGTGCTAATTACCAACTTACTATTCTTTATATTTTTTAGAACATACGCAGGATTAATTCGTCACTCAACGTTCATTGACGCCATCAAATTTTTCTTAGCTTCACTATCAACCTTAATTACGTTATTAATTGTGGACTCTTCACACTTTATGTTTAGGGGAAGCAATCTATTCTTAATTCCCGAATTGTTTATATACTTCGTGATGTCGTTCACGTTTCTACTGCTCTTTAGAGTTTTAGTAAAACAAGTTTTTGAAGCGTATTTTGATTATGCTGCAAAAGAAGATCAAATCAAAGTAATGATTTACGGAATTGACTCTAACGCAATTGCAATCTCCAATGCGTTAAAAGTGGAACGTCCAATGCGATACAAACTAATCGGTTTCATTGACAAAAAAGGGAAAAATCAAAGTAAAGAAATCTTAGGATTACCAATCATTCACCTAAAAAGAAAACTCTCAGTTATCTTACGAGCGCATGGCGCAAATGCTATTATTTTAGCAGACAAATCCATCACGCAAGAAGAACGGATCAAAATTGTAGATGAATGTTTAGAGCATAACTTCAAAGTATTTAGAGCGCCAATTGTTTCCGATATGGAAGACAATGACAATGTAAACTTGGCGCAACAAATTCAAAACGTTCAAATTGAAGATTTACTAGAGCGCGAACCAATTGTTTTAAATAATAAGCTTATCGCGAAAGAACTCTACAACCGTAGAATCTTAGTTACAGGTGGCGCAGGTTCTATTGGAAGTGAAATTGCACGACAAGTTTCCAATTACAAACCGCAAAAACTAATCATTGTCGATCAGGCGGAAACACCATTGTATCAAATTCAAATGGAAATCAGGTCGAAATTTCCAGACTTAGACTTTGAAGCCATCATTGCAGATGTTCGTGACAAAGATAAATTGGATAACATTTTTGAACTCCACAAGCCACAAGTTGTCTATCATGCGGCAGCATACAAACATGTTCCATTAATGGAAGACAATCCGTCGCAAGCCATTTTTGTAAATGTAATGGGAACAAAAAATGTGGCAGATTGTTCTTTAAAACATAAAGTTGAAAAATTTGTATTAGTTTCTACGGACAAAGCGGTAAACCCAAGTAATGTAATGGGCGCATCCAAACGTATTGCAGAAATTTATGTGCAAACCTTGCAAGAAACCTTCAAGAAAGATACACGATATACAACAAACTATGTCACAACTCGTTTTGGAAACGTATTAGGTTCCAACGGTTCGGTTGTGCCATTATTCAAAAAGCAAATTGCAGAAGGCGGACCATTAACAATTACGCATCCAGATATCATTCGGTATTTCATGACCATTCCTGAAGCGTGTCAATTAGTATTAGAAGCTGGCGCGATGGGACATGGAGGAGAAATCTACATATTTGATATGGGAGAAGCCGTGAAAATTATTGACTTAGCCAAAAAAATTATCAAACTAGCAGGATTTATTCCAAATAAAGACATTCACATTAAAATCATCGGATTGCGCCCTGGAGAAAAGTTATACGAAGAATTGCTCAATGACAAATCGACGACGTTGCCAACGTACAATGAAAAAATAATGATTGCGCGTGGCGAAATGTATGATTATGAAGAAATCAATAGTAATATTGGTGAATTGATTGATTCTGCAGCACTTTTTGACAAAGTAGAAGTCGTAAAACGTATGAAAGCGATTGTTCCTGAATACAAGAGTATGAATTCTTCCTATGAAAAATTAGACAAAAAAGAAAAAGATACTCCTATCAATACACTCAAAAAAGCAAAAGTAAAAGTCACAAAATAAAATATCAAATCCAAGAGTTAGCGTTTTCTAAAAAACCAAAACTCAAAAGATTGCAACATAAAAAAGAGATCAATGAAAATAACTGTTGTTGGAACAGGATATGTAGGACTAGTCACAGGAACGTGCCTAGCTGAAACGGGAAATGATGTACTCTGTGTCGATATAGACAAGCGTAAAGTGGAACGAATGCAAAACAAAGAAGTTCCTATTTACGAGCCACATTTAGATATACTTTTTGAAAGAAACATAAACGCAGGTCGTTTAAAATTTACAACTTCATTAGAAGAAGGATTAGCGCACGGAAAAATTATATTTTTAGCATTGCCAACGCCAGAAGATGAAGATGGTTCTGCCGATTTATCATACGTATTAGGCGTTGCCGAAAACATTGGAAAACTAATGACGGAATATCGTGTCATTGTTGACAAAAGTACGGTGCCAGTTGGAACTGCCGAAAAAGTAACTTCGGTTATTGCAGAAAACGCAACGGTAGATTTTGATGTAGTTTCAAACCCAGAATTTTTACGTGAAGGTTTTGCTGTTGATGATTTCATGAAGCCAGAACGCATTGTCATTGGTTCAAGTTCAGAAAGAGCTACGGAACTCATGCAGCGTTTGTACAAACCGTTTGTACGTTCAGGGAATCCGATCTTGATTATGGATGAAAAATCTGCGGAGCTTACAAAATACGCTTCAAATTCGTTTTTAGCGGCGAAAATTACGTTCATGAACGAAATTGCTAATTTCTGTGAAAAAGTTGGCGCAGACGTTGACAAAGTTCGTATCGGAATGGGAACAGACTCACGAATTGGAAAACGTTTCCTATTTCCAGGAATTGGTTATGGCGGATCGTGTTTTCCAAAAGATGTAAAAGCATTGTACAAATCGGGAAAAGATAATAACTACAATTTTCAAATATTGGACGCGGTTATCAATGTAAACGATAAGCAAAAAACAGCGTTAATTCCGAAAGTAGTCAATCACTTAGGAGAAGATTTAACAGGAAAAACAATTGCAATTTGGGGATTGTCTTTCAAACCAGAAACTGACGACATTCGCGAAGCGCCATCTTTATATATTATTGACGCATTATTAGCAAAAGGAGCAAAACTAAAAGTATTTGATCCGGAAGCAATGGACAATGTTAAAGCAAAACTTGGCGACAAAGTGGAATATGCAGATAGCATGTACGAAGCCATTTCAAATACAGATGCATTAATTATTTGTACAGAATGGAGCATTTTTAGAACGCCAAATTTCAAAAAGTTAAGAGAACATCTAAATCAACCGATCATTTTTGACGGTAGAAATTTATATGATGTAGCTGACATGGAAAAAGAAGGATTCACCTATTTCTCTATTGGACGAAAAGAAGTATTATAATGAATTCGTTTAAATGAGTTCAACACCAACTAATCAACAATTGCAATGAAACGAATTCTAATTACGGGAGCAGCCGGATTTATAGGTTCACACTTATGTGATCGCTTCATAAAAGAAGGATATCACGTTATTGGAATGGACAATCTTATTACGGGAGACATTCGTAACATTGAACATTTATTTCACTTAGAACACTTTGATTTTTATCATCACGATGTGACAAAATTTGTACACGTGCCTGATAAGTTAGACTATATTTTACACTTTGCATCGCCAGCAAGTCCGATAGATTATTTAAAAATTCCGATTCAAACCTTGAAAGTAGGTTCGTTAGGAACACATAATTTATTAGGCTTAGCCAAAGAAAAAAACGCACGTATTTTAATTGCGTCTACTTCGGAAGTATATGGAGATCCATTAGTGCATCCGCAATCGGAAGAATATTACGGAAACGTAAATACTATTGGTCCACGCGGCGTTTATGACGAAGCCAAACGATTCCAAGAATCTATTACAATGGCGTATCATAGATTTCACGGATTGGAAACGCGAATTGTTCGAATATTCAATACATACGGACCAAGAATGCGATTGAATGACGGACGTGTGATTCCTGCATTTATTGGGCAAGCGTTACGCGGCGAAGATTTAACCGTTTTTGGAGATGGAACACAAACACGTTCCTTTTGTTATATTACCGATCAAGTAGAAGGAATTTTTAGATTGTTAATGAGTGATTATGTAGATCCAGTAAATATTGGAAATCCGCACGAAATTACGATTGGAGATTTTGCAGAAGAAATCATCAAACTTACGGGAACATCACAAAAAGTAATCTACAAAGAATTGCCAGTTGATGATCCATTAAAGCGAAAGCCAGATATTAGCAAAGCGAAAGAAATTCTAAACTGGGAACCAAAAGTAGATCGTGCTGAAGGAATGAAAAAAACCTACGATTACTTTAAATCATTACCAGAAAAAGAATTATTCAAAAAAGAACACAAAGATTTTTCAACGTATACAAGAATGTAATTCATGCGCACAAAAGGAAGATATTCATGGCTATTGAGACCCTTTTTTGTGGTGTTCGATTTGTGCGTCATAAATATCCTTGTCTTTTGGTTTTTTGACTTTAACGATCAGGATTTATACTTTTTTGATTCTTCTTTTTGGAATAATAAACACTTGTTATTCATCTTATATACGATCATTTTTTGGCCGTTATCATCTATCTATTTAAAATTTTACAACGTATATCGGTTTACATCAATTCCACATATTTTATCCTTACTCATTAAACAATTATTAGCGTACACCTTAATTATGTATGCGTTTATCGGAATTTTTAGAAGTATCGACGTACAAGCTTTTGTGACGTTTAAATACCTACTATTGAGTTTTGGAATTATCGGTTTGGGTAAAATAATTGGGTATTATGGTTTAAAAAAATACCGCGCCGTTTTAGATGGAAATATTCGTAGAGTTATTATTATTGGATATAATTCGGGCGCGCAAGAATTAGAGCGTTTATTCAAAAATAACAAAGAACTTGGATACAAAATTTCGGGTATCTTTAGTGATAAAAAAAGTGAAGCAATTACAGGAACTATTGAAGAAAGTTTTCATTTTATAGAAAAAGAACAAGGTATTGACGAAATTTACTGTGCCATTGATGAACTCAGCGAAAAGCATGTAAACGATTATGTGAAATATGCGAGTTTGAATATGATTAATATCAAGTTCATTCCAAACACAAAAAAGTTAGTTACCAAACGACTCAAAACAGATTACTACAACTATTTGCCTATATTATCCATTCAGGAAGTTGCTTTAAACAATAACTTAAACCGGTTTATTAAACGCGCGTTTGATATTGCTTTTTCGTTATTTATTATCATTTTTCTGCTCTCTTGGTTTATTCCATTAATGGCAATATTGATAAAACTAGAATCAAAAGGACCAGTTTTTTATAAGCACATTCGGAATGGAATGAATTACAAAGAATTTACTTGTTACAAATTTCGGTCGCTGAATTACGATAAAGATTCAGACTTAAAACAAGTGGAAGAAGAAGATTCACGTGTGACCAAAATTGGGCGTTTTATTCGAAAAACAAGCATTGACGAATTGCCACAATTTTTCAATGTATTAAAAGGCGATATGTCCGTTATTGGACCACGACCACACATGATTCCGTATACAAGTCAGTACGCCAAAAAGATTGATAAATACAATTTTGTATTCCGCCACAGCGTAAAACCTGGAATTTCCGGATTGGCACAAGTAAAAGGTTATCGCGGCGAAATTAAAAATGATGAAGACATCATCAATCGCATCAAATACGACATTTTTTACATTGAAAATTGGTCACTATTCTTAGACATAAAAATTATTTTTGAAACGATTGCAAACATTCTCAAAGGAGAAAAAAAGGCATACTAATTATGCAACAACCGCTAGTTTCTGTCATTACGCCAACGTATAATTCTGAAGTATTTATTTCGGAAACGATTGATTCTATTCGTGCGCAAACCTATACAAATTGGGAACTTATTTTGGTCGATGATGCTTCTTCCGACACTACTGTAGAAATTTTACAGCACTATTCCACCTTAGACAAACGAATCACGTTTTATGTATTAGACACAAATTCGGGCGCAGCAATTGCTCGAAATACCGCGATTGAAAAAGCTTCTGGTAGTTTCATTGCTTTTTTAGATGCAGACGATTTATGGAAGCCTGAAAAACTTTCAAAACAAATCAGCTTCATGCAAACAAAAGATATTGCAGTTAGTTTTTCTAGTTATGAATTGATGAATGAAAAAGGAACATCATTAGGAAAAATGATTAAAGCCTTGCCAACAGTGAATTACGCTAAAATGCTCAAAAGTAATTACGTCGGAAACCTTACGGGAATGTATAATGCGGAGAAACTTGGTAAAGTATATATGCCAAATATTAGGAAGCGACAAGATTGGGCTTTATGGTTAAAACTGATTAAAAAAGTTGGAAAAGCGCACAGTTTGGAAGAACCGTTGGCAAAATATCGTGTACGTGACAATTCAATTTCATCAAATAAAATAAATTTATTGAAATACAACTATGCTATTTACAGAAAGGCACTTAAATTTGGGGCTTTCAAATCGAGTTTATATTTAGTTCGATTTTTAATAGAACATTTCTTTATAAAACCACAACAAACAACACAACTATGAACATTCTTGTTTTAGGATCAGGCGGAAGAGAACACACATTTGCTTGGAAACTATCAAAAAGTCCATTACTCACCAAGCTTTTTGTAGCGCCAGGAAATGCTGGAACGGCGGCAATTGCTGAAAATGTAGCAATGAGCGTGAATGATTTTGAAGCGATTGGAAAATTTTCAGTAGAAAACAACATTGATATTGTCGTAGTTGGACCAGAAGATCCATTGGTAAACGGAATTCATGATTATTTTTTGAATGATGAAGCGTTAAACCAAATTCACATCATTGGTCCGCAAAAAGCAGCCGCCGAATTAGAAGGAAGCAAAGAGTTTGCTAAGAAATTTATGATGCGTCACAACATTCCAACAGCGGCGTATGAAAGTTTTACCAAAGAAACCGTAGAAGCTGGTTGCGAATTTTTAACCACATTACAATCGCCATATGTATTAAAAGCAGATGGTTTGGCGGCTGGAAAAGGTGTGTTAATTATAAAAGATTTAAAAGAAGCGCAAGATTCCTTACGTGAAATGTTAGTCGATGCAAAATTTGGCGACGCAAGTACAAAAGTTGTGATTGAAGAATTTTTGGATGGAATTGAATTGAGTTGTTTCGTTTTAACAGATGGAAAAAACTATGTGACACTTCCAACTGCGAAAGACTATAAACGTATTGGAGAAGGCGACACTGGATTGAACACAGGCGGAATGGGCGCAATATCGCCAGTTCCTTTTGCAGATGCGGAGTTTATGGAAAAGATTGAAACGCGCATCATACAACCAACTATTGACGGTTTTCAGAAAGATAACTTGCCCTATAAAGGATTTGTTTTTATTGGATTGATCAAAGTTGGAAATGATCCGTTTGTGATAGAATATAATGTACGAATGGGCGATCCGGAAACGGAAGTTGTGATTCCAAGATTAGAGAATGATTTGGCGGAGTTGTTTCAAGCAATAGGAAATCAAACATTGGATAAAATCACATTACAGATTAAAAAAGAAGCGGCAACGACAATAATGGTCGTTTCTGGCGGATATCCGGAAGCGTATGAAAAAGGAAAAGAAATTACGGGTGTAGAAAGCATTACAGATTCTATCGTGTTTCACGCAGGAACAAAATTGGAAGGAAATAAGGTAGTTACAAACGGCGGAAGAGTGATTGCAATTACATCGCAAGCAATTACGTATGAAGAAGCCATAAAAAAATCTTATCAAAATATAAACAAGTTACATTTTGATAAGATGTATTATAGAAAAGATATCGGTTTCGACTTATAAATAAGAATGAGACGATATGTCTTTACGTTCTTCGCCATTGTCGTTGAATTTCTTTAACTGTAAAACCCAATATACCATAGCAGAAGCTGCTATAATCATAAAGATCCAGTTGATTGCATTTGCTGCTGCCCAATTTTCTAATTCCATTGCTCGCAAAGAATTAAAAGGAGCAAGAAGTACGTTTTCACTAAAGTCTGCAATTCCTTCAAAAATATTTTTCATCGATAAAACATATTATATTTACAGTACAAAAATATAAAAACCAATAATGATAACAAGCGTTTTTAGCAAATCTAAACCAATAAATTTTATACTGTGTGCGGTAATTATACTCGTATATTTTGTAATGTGCTTATTTTCAAGTGATAAGGAGTTTGGTTTGGATATGTTAACACTGGAAGTTCCGATTGTATTTTTACTACTCTTTTCCTTATTTATGGTAGATTTTATCGTAAAAAAGAACGATTTCATGCAACAGAACGATTTTACGCTCTTATTTGTCACGATTTTTTTAGGATTATTTCCTGATATTTTTGCACATTTAAACATAGTGTGTATTTATGTTTTGGTATTGCTTGCTTTTAGAAGAATCATTAGTTTGCGAACGCTAAACAGTACAAAACAGAAACTTTTTGACGCATCTTTATATATAGCACTTGCAGTTTTGTTTGATTCTTGGATGATTTTGTATCTATTCATTATATACATGTCCATCCTTGTATATGTATCAAACGATTATAGAAACTGGTTGGTTCCCATAGTTAGTTTCTTGGGAATACTATTTATATATACAACATCTTTATATCTTACGAGTGAAAACATTCTTACAGACTCATTATTTCAGTTTGATATAAAAATTAATTATTCAACAACAGGTTACAGACGAATTTTGCTACATGTGTTAATTACCTCATTATTTAGCATAAATTTTATAATCTTTTTTTTAAAATACAAAACGTATTCTTCTCAGAAAAAGGTTTCTTTTTTACTAATAAAGGCACTTTTTTTTATAGGAGTTGGGTATGTGTTGTTTGCAAAAAAAGGGATTCAAAATACTGAAATAGTACTACTATTTCCATTAGCAATCCTTATGGCTAATCTTCTAGGAAATATTGAAAACAAAAGGATAGGCGATATTTTGTTGTTTTCACTACTGATTGTTGGCTTTTTAGTTAACTTTTTTCTGAAATAGGCACAGAAAGCGTAATTATTCAATAGTTTTTGTCAATATTATTGTAATGTATTAATCACATAACATGTTTTTTATCGATTTTAATGGTGTTTTTAGCTAAATAAAAAATTTGTAGTCCGCTTATTGGAAACTATTATAGAAATTGAAAGTGCTCATATGACTGAGAATTAAGACACTCATCTCAAATTTTAGTATTAATTTTTTCTATTTGTGTACCCTTTGGGTATCTAAAATAGCTAACCAAACAACCAAATCAATGAAGAATAGAATTACTCTTTTAGTTCTAATAACATTATTAGGATTTACAAATGTTTTCGCGAATTCCGTACCCGGAAGTGAAAATACCGTCGAGAATGAAATTATGACTACTGGTGATAACTCGATTATCATTTCAGCAGGAAAGCGAATTTACACGCTTGACATGAACACGTATCAAGCTACGTTGTTGGCAACATCACCTTACGTAAATGAAATTAACTCCATCGCTAGTGACAACACTACAGGATGGATTTTTTACGTTTCTAACCACATTTCTAGATACAATTGGACGATATATGGTTACAATGTGTACACAAACACACACAAAAATTTTGGATCAGTTAGAAATTACTTTACGTCTACTGGTCACGCGTACTCTTCTAGAGGTTTAGCTTCTGGTGGAGCAACTTTCTACAACGGGAAACTATATTTCGCAATGGAATATCCTACGCACTGTTATTATGGCAGAGGCGAAAATTCAGGTAATGAAAACCCAAAAGATGAATTGTCAAACAATGTGAGGTCGTCAGGAACAGTGTCAAACACACTATTTACGAATGGGCCAATTACTAGAAATTCTTCTGATGAAGCTGCAGATACTGGTGGAAGAACTGGTACTGGAGAAACTAATGCTGATTTCCAAATTTTAGAAACGGAAGAAGCAAATAAGGCAAATGAGTTTGTTAATGATTACCTTTCTGAAGAAGACTTACCAGTGAATAATACTGCTGATGGTGCTTTACAGCAAAGAGGAACATCCAACGCTGAAAGTGGTTCTTATAGTTATTACAGTAGCTCGTACAACAACAGAATATATTTATTAGAAATCTCTTTTAGTGGATTAGCTGATGCTTATGGAAATACTACAGCTGTATCTAACGGAACACCTGTATATGATAACAACGGATATTCTAGTTTCTTATTTAGAGGAGAACTTGGAGATATTGTAGTTGATGATAACGGTCAATTATACGCTGCCACATCTTACCAAATACAAGCTTACAACTTTAATAGCAACACCTATGACTGGGCTAACAATGAAGATGTATATGCGCAAATGGCGAAAGATAAAAACAGCGCACTTCAATTATTAAAGAACAAAAGACAATGTTATACTACTCCAGGAGGAGATGATGATGACGATGATGACGATGATGATGATGATGATGATGATGATGATGATGATGATGATGATGATGATGATGATGATGATGATGATGATGATGATGATGATGATGATGATGATGATGACGATGACGACGACGACGACGACGACGACGATGATGATAACAATGACGATGATGATGACGACAATGATGATGACGACGATGATGATCGTAGTTATGGAGATAATGAGAGTGACAATGATGATAACGACGACGACGATAACAATGATAATGATGATGATGACGACGATAATGACGATGACGACGACGACGATGACGATGACGATGACGATGACGATGATGATGATGATGATGATGATGATGACGATGACGATGATGATGATGATGACGATGATGATGATGATGATGATGATGACGATGACAATTGTCCACACACAAATTGTACAACAAAGAGTTTCGTACAAAGTTATACGGCTCCATCAAGTTTAAGAACGTATAACAACCTTCAAATAGGATCACTAAATGAAATCACTGGATTAGATCCTCATGATGTTGGTAAAATTACAGACGCTTCTGATTACATCAGATTAACGCCACCTGTATCATACAAGATAGAAGGTTTCGTATTTGACGATAACAACGAAGATGGAAATCTTGATACTGGAGAAACTAAATTAGATGGTGTCGCAGTAACATTATATGCAGATAACAATACTGATGGAGTTTTAGATGCTGGTGATACAGTAATTGAATCTCTAAATACTGATGCAACAGGAAACTATACATTCAATGATGTACAAGTTGCAAACACGCTAGTGCAAGTAACTGTACCAACTGATGATGGCGGTTTCACATATAATTTAACAACTGCTGAGGTCATTGCTGTAACTGGAAGTACTTCTGATGTAACAGGGATTGTATTTGGAATCAACCAAGTACAAATAAATTACAACATCTCAGGAATTGTATTTGATGACAATGACAGAAATGGTGTAAAAGATATGGGCGAAGGATTTATCGGAGCTGCTTTACTTACACTATATGCTGATACTAACAATGACGGAGTTTTAGATGCTGGTGATACTATAATCACTACAACTACAACGGATATCATGTCAGGAAACTATGGCTTTACTAATGTTACTGTTATGAACACAATAGTTCAAGTAACAGTACCAGGAAACACAACAACCTTTACATTTGTACCAACAACTCCAACAGAACAAGCCGTAAGTTCAACAATTGTAAATGTACCTAACGTTAACTTTGGAATTGATAGAGTACAAATAATCAACTACAATATCTCAGGAACTGTATTTGATGATGATAATGCAAACGGAGTGATCGATGAAGCTGGAAGATTAAGTAATGTAACGCTTACATTATATGAAGATACCGACAACAACGGAACTTTAGGAACTGTTGATACAGTAATAGGTTCTACAACTTCTGCTACTGACGGAACATACACGTTCAGCAATGTAACTGCACGAAGAACATTAGTAGCGGTAACTGTACCAGCAAATGATGGTTCTTTTACCTATACATTAACAACAGCAGCAACAAGAGTTACTAGTTCAATAGTTACCAATGTTACTGGAGTTAATTTTGGAATCAACCAACAAAATGCTTCATACGCTATCTCAGGAAACGTTTTCAATGATGTAAACGCAGACGGAAACAATGATGCTACTGATGGAGGTTTAAATAATGTAACTGTTAATTTATACAGAGACATAAACCAAAATGGAAGAATTGATAGAGGAGAGCCATTAATCACTACAACGACTTCAGACAGAAATGGTAATTACCAATTCACTGGAGTAACAGATGTATTTGTGGTAGTACAAATAGTAGTACCAAACAACACGGCACAATTTCAGTACGTGGCTACAACTCCAATCAGTGTGGCTTTAAGTACAGGAGCTACTGTTATAAATGTAGACTTTGGTATTCAAAGAACATTAATTGTCTTATACAATGTAAGAGGTATTATTTGGAGTGATGAGAATTCTAATCAAGTTGAAGATCCACTAGAACTAAGATTAGAAGGTATTGGTGTAACACTTTATAAAGATGTTAACGGAAACGGAATTATTGACACAGGGACAGACACGGCAATAAGCACAGTTTTCACTTCAGTAACTGGAGTTTATCAGTTTACTAATGTGAACTTTACAAATGGAATTGTAGCACCAGCATTGCCATCAAACGCAACGTATACAACTTCAGGACAGCTAGCTGTTTCTAGTGTAAACATTGATGTAAACAATGTAGACTTTGGTATGTTAATTATACCAGACTTATTCCAAGTAACTGGTATTGTATTTGATGACGACAATGAAAATGGTATAGCTGATGTTGGCGAAGGTTCGTTAGACGGATTACCTGTTGAAATCTATATGGATACAGATTTATCAGGAACATTTGATGCTAACTTTGATACATTAATTGCACTTACGCAAACAGCAAACGGAGGATTCGACTTTACAACTCCTAACTATATTGTAGATAATATTCCTTTAGGACAAGTATTTGTTGTAATAGTAATTCCAGCACCAAACCCTCCATTTGAGACATGGACATCAACATATGATCCAGACACAGGAACTGCAAATCCAGACGGAGTATTTCCAACAATTATGACAGGAAATATTGCAGGAGTAAACTTTGGAATCAATTATGTTAATACTAATGCTACATCTAGAGACGCAAACGGAGCTGATACTATGTATACAAACGCTGCTGAAGATGTATCTGAAAGATTAAGATTATATCCAAACCCAACTGTTAGCCAAATAGCTATCAACGCTGAGGAGTTTGCAGGAGACGTAACTGTTGAAATTTACAACGACAGAGGATACAGAGTGATGACTACAACGGTAAGTCCATTTGGAAACGAAGTTAAAGTAAACGTTCAAAGGCTAGCGCCAGGAATGTACTATGCTAAATTCGCATCTAGAAATAAAGTTGCTAGCAAGAAATTTATCAAAAGATAATTAACGATAGCAATTCCCCAACCTAATGAAAAGCCGCTGCAAAGCGGCTTTTCATGTTTCTAGTAAACATTAAATAATAGCGCATAATTCATTAAAATGAGGTTGCGCTATTTATTTTTTACAATCTTCATTGGATTATTTTACACGTTTCTTCCCGTATATAAATTGTATACACATTTTGGTATGAATAGGTTTTAGAGAAATCATCAGTTACGTTTACTAGGCTATGTAAAGCAGAAACTCTTTGATTCTAGGATAGTTTTCTTTGTATTTAGTTCTCTTTAAGATGAAAACATTCTTACAGGCTCATTATTTCAATTGGATATAAAAAATTAATTATTCAACGACAGGTTATAGACGAATTTTGTTACATGTGTTAATTACTTCATAATTTAGCATAAATTTTGTAATCTTTTTTTTAAAATACAAAACTTATTCTTCTCAGAAAAAATTTCTTTTTTACTAATAAAAGCACTTTTTTTATAGAAGTTGGGCATGTGTTGTTTGCAAAAAATGGGATTCAAAATACTGAAATAGTACCACTATTTCCATTAGCAATCTCTATGGCGAATCTTCTAGGAAATATTGAAAACAAAAGGATAGGCGATATTTTGCTGTTTTTGCTAATGATTGTTAGTTTTATATTCAATTTTTATTTAGAATAGACCTACAAACCGTAAATACGCGAACGTTTTTACGTACACAACCGTAGTATATTAAGTACGAAATGCACCCTTTCCCGATTTTAATGACGTTTTATCTAAAAGAAAAGAAGTTGTCTGTTTATTAGAAGAATTAAAAATATTTTTGTCACTGAGAATTAAGCCGCTCAACCCCAAACTTATTATTAATTTTTTCTATTCATGTGTAGGCATACATATAATAGTTAACTAAACAGCAAATCAATGAAGACTAAAATTACTCTATTAGTCCTAACAGTATTCCTAGGACTGACGAATGTTTTCGCAAATTCGATGCCATCGAGCGAGAATATTGTCGAAAATGAAATTATGACTACTGGTGATAACTCGATTATCATTTCAGCAGGAAAGCGAATTTACACGCTTGACATGAACACGTACCAAGCTACGTTGTTGGCAACATCACCTTACGTAAATGAAATTAACTCCATCGCTAGTGACAACACTACAGGATGGATTTTTTACGTTTCTAACCACATCTCTAGGTACAACTGGACGATATATGGTTACAATGTGTACACAAACACACACAAAAATTTTGGATCAGTTAGAAATTACTTTACGTCTACTGGTCACGCGTACTCTTCTAGAGGTTTAGCTTCTGGTGGAGCAACTTTCTACAACGGGAAATTATATTTCGCAATGGAATATCCTACGTACTGTTATTATGGTAGAGGTGAGAATTCTGGAAATGAAAACCCAAAAGACGAATTGTCAAACAATGTGAGAACGGCAGGAACAGTGTCAAACTCAATGTTTACAAATGGGCCAGTTCCTAGAAACAGTAACAGCATGTCTGAAACTGACGCAGCTGATAGTGGTAGAGAAGGAGAAGGAGAAACTGCTGCAGATTTCGTAATTATAGATGGAGAAGAAGCAAACGCTTTAAATGATCTTGTTAGTGACTACGTTCCTGAAGAAGATTTACCAGTTGATACTACTGCTGATGATACTTTACAACAAAGAGGAACCTCTAATGCTGAAAGTGGTTCTAGCTATTACAGTAGTTCGTACAACAACAGAATGTATTTATTAGAAATCTCTTTCAATGGATTATCTGATGCATCTGGAAGTACTGCTTCTGTATCAAACGGAAGACCTGTATATGACAACTGGGGATATTCTAGTTTCCGATACAGAGGAGAACTTGGAGATATCGTAGTTGATGATAACGGTCAGTTATACGCAGCTACTTCTTACCAAGTACAAGCTTACAACTTTAATAGCAACAGATATGACTGGGCTAACAACGAAGATGTATATGCTCAAATGGCGAAAGATAAAAACAGCGCACTTCAATTATTAAAAAACAAAAGACAATGTAGTACATCTTACTACTATGGTTGCCCACATACATCTTGTACAAAAAAGAGTTTTGTACAAAGTTATACGGCTCCATCAAGTCTTAGAACGTACAACAACCTTCAAATAGGTTCATTAAATGAAATTACTGGACTAAACAGCTATGATGTTGGTAAAATTACAGATGCATCTGATTATGTTAGATTAACGCCACCTGTATCTTATAAGATTGAAGGTTTCGCATTCGATGATAACAACGAAAACGGAAATCTTGATTCAGGAGAAACTAAATTAGATGGTGTTGCAGTAACATTATATGCAGATAACAACACTGATGGTGTTTTAGATGCTGGTGATACAGTAATCGAATCTCAAAATACAAATGCAACTGGAGACTACACATTTAATAATGTACAAGTAGCAAACACGTTAGTGCAAGTAACAGTACCAAGTAATGATGCTAGCTTTACATATACATTAACAACGGCGGAAGTTGTTGCTGTAACAGGTTCTACAGCTGATATTACAGGAATTAAATTCGGAATCAACAAACAACCAGTTGTTGTAAACGTAGCGTATGATATTTTCGGAACTGTTTATGATGACAACAACGAAAACGCAGCTTTAGAAGCAGGAGAAGCAGGATTGAACAATGTAACATTAACGTTATATGCTGATACAAATACTGACGGAGTTTTAGATGCTGGTGATACAGTAATCACTACAACTACTTCTGGAACTGATGGTTCATACAGCTTTTTACACGTATGTATTCAAAATACAATTGTTGCAGTAACTGTACCAACAAGTACTGGAAACTATACATACACATTAACAACACCTCCAACACAAGCTATTGATTCAATCAATACAAATGTAACAGGAGTTGATTTTGGAATCAACGAAGAGCAAGTTATCAACTACAATATCTCAGGAACTGTATTTGATGATGATAATGCAAACGGAGTTGTAGAAGCTGGAGAAGAAACATTAGAAAATGTTACAGTAACATTATATGCTGATAACAACAACAATGGAACTCAGGATGCTGGTGATACAGTAATCAGTTCAGCTAACACAATTGTAACAGGAACATACAACTTTACAAATGTAACTATTGAAAACACAGTAGTAGTGGTAACAGTACCAACTAACACAGTAGATTTCACATACACATTAACAACAGCAGGAGAGCAAAATACAAGTTCTACAACTACAGATGTTACTGGAGTTGACTTCGGAATCAATAAAGTACTAATTGTTGATTATAATATCTCAGGAACTGTATTTGATGATGATAACACAAACGGTGTAAACGATGCTGAAGCAGGATTAGACAATGTAACAATGATGTTATATGCTGATAATAATATTGATGGAGCTTTTGATACAGGAGATACAATGATTACTTCAACAACTACAGCAGTAGATGGAGGATATGCATTTTCAAATGTAACTGAAGAGCACACATTGGTAATGGTATCAGTACCAGCAAACACACCAAACTTTACATATGCTTCTACAACACCAGAATTATTAGCAGTAAATTCAACACTTAATGATGTTAATGACAAAGACTTTGGAATCAATAAAGTACAAGTTATTGACTACAATATCTCAGGAACTGTATTTGATGATGATAATGCAAACGGAACTCAAGATGCTGGTGACGGTGTTTTAAACGGAGTAACTGTAACATTATATGCTGATAACAATTCAAATGGAACTGTTGATGCGGGAGATACTACAATTACAACAATTACATCTGATGTAAACGGAGCATACAGCTTTGCAAATGTAACAGTTGGAAATACAGTAGTACAGGTAACAGTACCAACAGACACTGGAGATTTCACCTATACATTAACAACAGCAGGAGAACAAAATACAAGTTCAACAACTGCTGATTTAACTGGAGTAGATTTCGGAATCAATAAAGTACAAGTTATTAATTACAATATCTCAGGAACTGTATTTGATGATGATAATGCAAATGGTGTAAACGATGCTGAAGCAGGATTAAACGGATTAACAATCACATTGTATTCAGATAATGATGCTAGTGGAACGTTAAATGCTGGTGATGGATTCATTACAACTACAGCTACAGCTACTGATGGAACTTATAGTTTCTCTAATGTAACTACTGAAAACACTTTAGTAGCGGTAACAGTACCATCAAACACAGCTCAATTCTTATACACACCTACTACGGCTGTAATGTTAGCGGTAAGCTCAACAACTGCTGATGTAACTGGAGTAGATTTCGGAATCAATGAAGTAGAAGTTACTGATTATAACATTACAGGAACTGTATTTGATGATGATAATGCAAACGGTGTAAATGATGCTGAAGGCGTATTAGAAAACGTTACAGTTACTTTATACAACGATGTGAATGCTGACGGAATGTTAGATGCTGGGGATACAGTAATAACTACAACTACAACTATAGCAAACGGAACGTATATCTTTCCACATGTTGCAGTAAACAATACAGTAGTTGCGGTAACAGTACCAACAAACACTGTAGATTTCACATACACATTAACAACAGCTGGAGATCAAAACACAAGTTCTGCAACTACCGATGTAACTGGAGTAGATTTCGGAATCAATAAAGTACAAGTTATTGATTACAATATTTCAGGAACTGTATTTGATGACGATAACACAAATGGTGTAAACGATGCTGAAGCAGGATTAAACGGATTAACAATCACATTATATTCAGATAATGATGCTAGTGGAACGTTAAATGCTGGTGATGGATTCTTAGGAACAACTAGTACAGCTACTGATGGAACATATAGCTTCCTTAATGTAACTACTGAAAACACTTTAGTAGCAGTAACAGTACCATCAAACACACCTCAATTCTTATACACACCTACTACAGCTGTAATGTTAGCAGTAAGTTCAACAACTGCTGATGTAACTGGAGTAGATTTCGGAATCAACAAAGTAGAAATTATTAACTACAATGTCTCAGGAACTGTATTTGATGATAATAACGAAAGTGGTGTAAATGATGCTGGTGACGGAGTTTTAGACGGAATCAACATTACCTTATATGCTGATAACAACCAAGATGGAAATCTTGATGTAGGTGATACAACATTATCATCAACTTCAACAGGAGTAAACGGAGCATATAGTTTCTCAAACATTACTACGCAATATGTATTAGCGGTAGTAACAACTCCAGGAAACACAGCAACTCAGACATATGTATTAACAACGTCTAACACACAAGCTGCTAATTCAACAACTACAGATGTTACTGGATTAGACTTTGGTATCAACGAAAAGCTTGTTATTAATTACAACATCTCAGGAATTGTATTTGATGACAATGACAGAAATGGTGTAAAAGATATGGGCGAAGGATTTATCGGAGCTGCTTTACTTACACTATATGCTGATACTAACAATGACGGAGTTTTAGATGCTGGTGATACTATAATCACTACAACTACAACGGATATCATGTCAGGAAACTATGGCTTTACTAATGTTACTGTTATGAACACAATAGTTCAAGTAACAGTACCAGGAAACACAACAACCTTTACATTTGTACCAACGAGTCCAGTAGCAGAAGCTGTTAGTTCAGTAATGACTAATGTAACAGGTGTTGACTTTGGAATTGATAGAGTACAAGTAGTTAACTACAACATCTCAGGAACTGTATTTGATGATGATAATGCAAACGGAGTGATCGATGAAGCTGGAAGATTAAGTAATGTAACGCTTACATTATATGAAGATACTGACAACAACGGAACTTTAGGAACTGCTGATACAGTAATAGGTTCTACAACTTCTGCTACTGACGGAACATACACGTTCAGCAATGTAACTGCACGAAGAACATTAGTAGCGGTAACAGTACCAGCAAATGATAGTTCTTTTATCTATACATTAACAACAGCAGCAACAAGAGTTACTAGTTCAATAGTTACCAATGTTACTGGAGTTAATTTTGGAATCAACCAACAAAATGCTTCATACGCTATCTCAGGAAACGTTTTCAATGATGTAAACGCAGACGGAAACAATGATGCTACTGATGGAGGTTTAAATAATGTAACTGTTAATTTATACAGAGACATAAACCAAAATGGAAGAATTGATAGAGGAGAGCCATTAATCACTACAACGACTTCAGACAGAAATGGTAATTACCAATTCACTGGAGTAACAGATGTATTTGTGGTAGTACAAATAGTAGTACCACTTAACACTCCACAATTTCAGTACGTGGCTACAACTGCAGTAAGTGTGGCTTTAAGTACAGGAGCTACTGTTATAAATGTAGACTTTGGTATTCAAAGAACATTAATTGTCTTATACAATGTAAGAGGTTATGTTTGGAGTGATGAGAATGCTGACCAAAATCAAGATCCACTAGAACTAAGATTAGAAGGTATTGGAGTAACACTTTATGAAGATGTTAACGGAAACGGAATTATTGACGCAGGGACAGACTCTGTAGTAAGCACAGTTTTCACTTCAATAACTGGAGTTTATGAGTTTACAAATGTAAACCTTGCTAATGTAATTGTAGCACCAATATTACCATCAAATGGAACGTATACAACTTCAGGACAGCTAGCTGTTTCTAGTGTAAACACTGATGTAAACAATGTAATTTTTGGTATACAAATCACACCAAACTTATTCCAAGTAACTGGTGTTGTATTTGATGACGACAATGAAAATGGTATAGCTGATGTTGGCGAAGGTTCATTAGACGGATTGTCTGTTGAAATCTATGCTGATACAGATTTATCAGGAACATTTGATGCCAACTTTGATGTATTAATTGCACTTACGCAAACAGCAAACGGAGGATTCGACTTTACAAATCCTAACTATTTTGTAGATAATATCCCTCCAGGACAAGTATTTGTTGTAATAGTAATTCCAGCACCAAACCCTCCATTTGAGACATGGACACCAACATATGATCCAGATTCAGGAACTGCAAATCCAGACGGAGTATTTCCAACAATTATGACAGGAAATATTGCAGGAGTAAACTTTGGAATCAACTATGTTGATCTTAACTCTACATCTAGAGACGCAAACGGAGCTGATACTATGTATACAAACGCTGCTGAAGATGTATCTGAAAGATTAAGATTATATCCAAACCCAACTGTTAGCCAAATAGCTATCAACGCTGAGGAGTTTGCAGGAGACGTAACTGTTGAAATTTACAACGACAGAGGATACAGAGTGATGACTACAACGGTAAGTCCATTTGGAAACGAAGTTAAAGTAAACGTTCAAAGGCTAGCGCCAGGAATGTACTATGCTAAATTCGCATCTAGAAATAAAGTTGCTAGCAAGAAATTTATCAAAAGATAATTAACGATAGCAATAATTCCCCAACCTAATGAAAAGCCGCTGCAAAGCGGCTTTTCTTATTTCCAATAAAATCAAATATTAACGTATATTTGCATCAAAATATAAGAACTATGTTTAGTGACCTAGCAAATACAGTATTTCAAGAAAGCATTGATACATATCATATCATTGATGATGTAAATCAGCTGTTTAAAAATCCATACGCAAACGACAAAATTGAGCATCTATTATACAGAAAAAACTGGATTGATACCGTACAATGGCATTATGAAGACATTATTAGAGATCCAAACATTGATCCTGTTGCAGCACTAAAACTAAAACGATTAATTGACGCTTCTAACCAAGATAGAACAGACACTGTAGAATATGTAGATAGTTTCTTTCTTAAAAAATACAGTCATATTCAAGTAAAAGATTCGGCAACGATCAATTCAGAAAGCCCAGCTTGGGCACTAGATCGGTTGTCAATTCTTGCATTAAAAATATACCACATGCAAGAAGAAGCAGATCGTAAAGACGCTTCGGAAGCACACAGAACAAAATGCCAAGAAAAACTAAACACGTTACTAGAACAACGCGTAGATCTTTCTATGGCAATAGACCAACTCATTACAGACATTGAAAGTGGCGACAAATACATGAAAGTGTACAAGCAAATGAAAATGTACAATGATGACGATCTAAATCCAGTTCTTTACAACAAAAACAAATAAAAAGTAGGTCACAAAGAAAGATGGATTCATCTTCGAAACACATTTTAGTCATACGTCTCTCAGCAATGGGAGACGTTGCTATGTCTATACCTGTCATAAAAGCAATGACACGTACGTATCCGAATGTAAAAATCACAGTTGTTTCAAGAGTATTTCTAAAACCGATCTTTCAAAACATACCAAATGTATCTTTCTACACAGCAGATGTAAAAAGCAAACACAAAGGTGTATCGGGACTTTTCAAACTATACAAAGAACTCAAAAAACTAAACGTTGATGTTGTAGCCGATCTTCACAATGTATTGCGATCAAAAATATTAGGAACCTTTTTCAAACTTGGCGGATACAAAGTCTGTACAATAGACAAAGGAAGAACCGAGAAAAAAGCACTAACGCAAACAAAGAGCAAAATCTTTAAGCAACTCAAAACAACGCACGAACGTTATGCGGACGTTTTTCGTGCATTAGGATACGAATTAAAACTTGTAAAAGAAGATGTATTACCGCAATTAAAACTGACCAAAAAAGTAACATCATTCATTGGCAAAGATTCAAAAAAGTGGATTGGAATTGCGCCGTTTGCCGCTTTCGCTGGAAAAACCTATCCAACAACACAAATGGAAGAAGTAATTGCTAAACTTAGCAAAACCAATCAATACAAAATCATTCTCTTTGGTGGCGCATCAGACAAAAACGAACTCGCTTCTTGGCATGATACATACGATGATGTATATAATTGTGCAGGTTTATTTTCTTTCGAAGAAGAACTCATACTCATATCCAACCTAGATCTCATGCTTTCTATGGATTCTGGAAATGCACATTTAGCCGCGATGTTTGGCAAAAAAGTAGTCACCATTTGGGGAATAACGCATCCATACGCCGGGTTTTACCCTTTTGGGCAACCGCTAAAAAATGCAATATTCGCAGACAAAGAGAAATATCCGTTATTGCCAACATCTATCTATGGAAATAAATATCCAGCAGGATATGAAAATGTAATGGAAAGTATTACGCCGCAAGTGGTTTTTGATAAAATTGTGGAGGTTTTAAAAGATTAAAGGATTGAAAAATTGAAAATCAACTATCTAGATACAATTTAAAATATCTAACAATACTTCCGTCTTTGCGAGAATCTAGAATAAATTCGTGGCAATCTATTTGTTCAAAGAACAGATTACTTCGTCATACTTCCTCGTAATGACGCTTCAAAAGGTGTTTTAATTAAATATTGAACATTGAACATTGAACATTGAACATTGAACATTGCGCGAGTCGAAATGCTAAATATCATCAAAATCAATAGCAATCGTTGCAGTTACAGGATGTGCTTGACACGCCAAAATCATTCCTTCAGCCAATTCGCTATCGGTTAAAATCTGATTCTTCTCCATAATTGCTTTTCCTTCGGTAACTCTGCAAATACAACTACTACAAATTCCACCTTGACATGAATATGGCGCATCAATCTTTTGTTTCAATGCGGCATCTAAAATAGTTTCGCTTGCATCCATATCAAACGTAAAATCTTCATCATCAACCGTAATAGAAATGGTTGTTTTTCCAGAAACTGCTTCCGCTGCTGCATTTGATTTAGCAGAAGACGTAAACAACTCAAAATGAATGGTTTCTTTGGCAACTTCGTTTGTAGTTAATGTATCAGAAACAGTAGCAATCATTTCTTCAGGTCCGCAAATATAATAATGACTAAAATCAGTAGCTTTCATTTGATTCTTCAATACATAATTTACCGAAGCTCCATCAATTCGTCCAGTCAATGCATTCTCAGTACGTGATTGACTGTACACAAATTTCAAATAAAAATTAGGAAACTTATCTGCCAAAGCAATCAATTCATCATGAAAAATAGTTTCTTCCGTAGACTTATTTCCGTACAACAACGCCACCGTATTTCCGTATTCCAACGCAGTTTTCAAAATGCTCATCATAGGCGTAATTCCACTTCCTGCGGCAAAAAGAGCAATATTTCCTTTATGTGAAGAAGGCGTATAAACAAACTTTCCTTCTGGCGGATGTACGTTTAAAATTGTTCCTTCGGTTAACTCTTGATTGGCGTACTTTGAAAACGTTCCGTTCTCGATTTCCTTAATAGCAACCTTAATTTTATTCTCTTTTGGCGTAGCGCATAACGAATACGATCTGCGTATTTCTTTGCCGTTTAAAGTAGTTTTAATAGTAATATGTTGTCCTGCTTTAAAAGAGAATGAAGGTTGTAATACTTCTGGAACATGAAACTCAACGCTAACGGCGCTTGGTGTTTCTCTATGAATATGACGTACTTCTAATGAATGGAAACCTGACATGGTGTAATTTTTTATAAAAATGATCGCTTTTCGCGAATAATTCTGCAAAAATAAACAATACTACTAGGCTTTAAAAACGATTTCATCATAAATTATACCTAAAAAACTGATGCATACCAATATTAGACACTTTAGATAGCTAGATTTTTGGACTATTTAGATAAATTAGACACTTTTAAATAACGAATAACGAATAACGAATAACGAATAAATTAAAAGTTAAAAGTTAAAAGTCGAAAGGCTCAGTGTAAACAAATCAACGAATAACGAACAAATTAAAAGTTAAAAGTTAAAAGTTAAAAGTTAAAAGTCGAAAGGCTCAGTGTAAACAAATCAACGAATAACGAACAAATTAAAAGTTAAAAGTTAAAAGTCGAAAGGCTCAGTGTAAACAAATCAACGAATCAACAAAAACCGAATCAACAAAAAAACAAAATTCCCCACCAACCTGTAACAAATCCAAAAAACCGATACTAACACTACAACTAACTCACACAAACATAATGATCAAAAAATTTCTAAGCTTACAGTGGAAAGAATTTACTCGATCTTCCTCTTTTCAAAAAGGAATAGCCATAAAAATACTACTCATAATTGCCGCGTTATACTTTATTGGAATGGCAATATTACTAGGTTCTGGAATGTTCTTTCTTATCAGAGAAATATATTCAGACAAGTATAATATAGAAGTAGATCCACTAGTTATTGTAAACAACTTCCTCATCTTCTGGTTTCTGCTCGATTTAATGATTAGGTATTTCATGCAGCAAATGCCTGTAATGAACATTAAACCGTTAATGACGTTGCCTATCAAACAAAAAACAATCATTCACTTCTTACTCGGAAAAACAACCATTTCCTTTTTCAACATCTTACCGTTGTTCATATTCATTCCGTTCAGTATTGTATTGCTCGTACACGAATATTCAGCGTTACATGTAATTGCGTGGTTTATCTCCGTAATGGCAATCACGCAAGTGTTAAACTTCTTAAACATTCTAGTCAACAAAAGCAATACGGTTTTCTATATAATAGTAGGATTACTAATTACGCTTGTCGGATTGGAATATCTTTACATTAATGAATACTTTGACGCTTTCAAAATATCAGCACTTTTCGGAATGCTTTTCAACGGATTATACAATCATCCGTATTTAGTTGTCATTCCAATAGGATTGGCAATATTTCTATATCGTTTAAACTTTGACTATCTAAACAAGCGTTTTTACTTAGACAGCGCCATTTCAAAACAAATAAAAGAAGTAGAAACTTCGGATCTTTCATGGATGAATCGTTTTGGAACACTAGCAACATTCCTAAAAATTGATGTACGAATGATTTGGAGAAATAAACGACCAAAACAAGTACTCATCATGTCGTGTTTTTTCCTATTCTACGGACTTTTCTTCTTCACACAAAAATCGTATGACAATATGCCAGCGATGAAAGCTTTTGCATCAATCTTCATTACGGCAGGATTCTTATTCTCGTTTGGACAATTAGTTCCTTCTTGGGATAGCGAACACTACAAAATGCTCATGAGTCAAAACATTCCATACCGTAAATACCTAGAATCAAAATGGTATTTGATGGTATTGGCAGTATTTATTTCGTTCATTCTAAGCACGCCATACATTTACTTTGGTTGGGACACATATGCAATGATTGCCGCTGGCGCATCGTTCAATATCGGAATCAACTCGTTTGTAACACTATTTGGTGGCGCGCTCAACAGAGTTCCTGTCAAACTCAACGAAAAAGCAAAAGCATTCAGCAACACACAAGGCTTCAATCCGACGCAATTACTCATTGCTTTGCCAAAAATGTTGTTGCCAGTATTACTCTTTTACATTCCATACTTCTTAACAGATTACAACCTAAACGCAGGAATCATCACACTAGCTGTAAGTGGCGCAGTTGGATTAATATTCAGAAACTTTTTCCTCACACAAATAGAAAAAGTATACCAAAAAGGAAAATACAAAACCATCGAAGCTTTCAGCGAAAACTAATAACACACTAACACGACAACAATGATCTCAATACAAAATATATCAAAAACATACGGACAAAACACCGTTTTAAAAATTGACAGTTTAGACATTCCTAAAGGACAAAGTTTTGGTTTAGTAGGAAACAACGGTGCAGGAAAAACAACGCTTTTCAGTTTGCTTTTAGACTTAATTCAGCCAACAACAGGTTACATAAGCAACAACAATATCAAAGTTCACGAAAGCGAAAAATGGAAACCATTTACATCATCATTCATTGACGAAAGTTTCCTAATTGGCTACTTAACGCCAGAAGAATATTTTTACTTCATTGGCGACTTACGCGGACAAAACAAAGCAACTGTTGACAAATTACTAGCAGGTTTTGAAGATTTCTTTCACGGAGAAATACTAAACCAAAAAAAATACTTGCGTGATCTTAGTAAAGGAAACCAGAAAAAAGCAGGAATTGTGGCTTCATTCATCGGAAATCCAGAAGTCATTATCTTAGATGAGCCGTTTGCAAACTTAGATCCAACGACGCAAATCCGACTCAAAGGAATCATCAGAAAACTAGCTCAAGATCGTCAAGTAACCGTATTAGTTTCCAGTCATGACTTAATGCATGTAACGGAAGTTTCCGATAGAATCGTCGTACTCAACAAAGGCGAAGTTGTCAAAGACATTGTAAAATCGGAAAAAACGCTAAAAGAACTCGAAGCCTTCTTTGCAGGAACGGCAGTTGAAGAATAATTTGGGCGTTCCCACAACAAAAAAAGCACACCGAACATTGAGAAAACTCGAAATGTAGGTGTGCTTTTTTTATTGCGGTCAGGCTATCCGCAGTCGCTTTTGCGCTTTGTCATTCCTGCGTAGGCAGGAATCCAAACCACAAAGAGCTCCAACAATGCTTCTATCCTTAACGCGGACAAAATTCATATCAAACTCACGTTATTTAAGAATTAAGCACTAATTTTCAGCAACGTTTTATGACTAACAACACAATATATTCGCGTAAAAATTCGTTACTTTAAGTAGAAATTAAAATACGATTATTATGAAAACACTACAAACACTACGAGAACGTTACCAATTGGATGAAAAATTAGTTGCAAAAATTACAGGAGGAAATCTTCTACAAGCTATAGGCGAAGGTGATTAAGAAATTTAGACGAAGCTGATATGGATTAATGCTTTAATATAGTATTGAAAACGCAACATGAAAAAAATGTTCGTTTTCTGAAAAATTAAGAAAGATTGCTTTTTTAGAGTAATCTTTTTTCTTTTTGTGAGTTTCTTGCCTTCTAAAAACCCAAAAAAGGACACTTTATCGCAGATTTCACCAAAATTTTCAAAAAGAAATGTATTTTTACCTTTCTGTATACTAAACACGTAAGATTTTAGTTTTACAATTACAAAATAGATTCACCTTGAAGAAAACAGTACATATATCGGTAACACTATCAGTATTAGGAATTTTACTCTTTAGTTGTTCCACTAAAAAAGATTCATTCATTAACAGAAACTTCCATTCTGTTACGACCAAATACAACGTATTATTCAATGGAAATGTAGCTTTTGAAGAAGGACGCGATGCTTTAATGAATTCCTATATTGACAATTATTGGGAAGTGCTGCCTGTAGAACGCATGGAAGTATTAGACGAATTAACGATTCCTGGAAAAGGTGGGCGAAATCCAAATTTCAAAAAAGCAGAAGAAAAAGCCGTCAAAGCAATTCAGAAGCATTCTATGGAAATTGATGGACGTCAGCGCAATTCGCAAATGGACGAAGCCTATCTGCTATTAGGAAAAGCACGGTATTTTGACCAACGATTCATTCCTGCATTAGAAGCATTCAATTATACATTATCAGAATATCCAGATAGCGATAAAATAAACCAAACACGAATTTGGCGCGAAAAAACACATCTTCGACTAGAAAATGAAGAATTCGCAATTGTCAATCTGAAAAAAATAATACGTTTCGAAAAATTAGACGATCAAGAATATGCAGATGCAAATGCGGTATTAGGTCAGGCATACATCAATCTAAAACATAAAGACAGCGCAGTACAAGTTATGAAGCGCGCGGCTTCTTCAACAGAAATTAAAGAAGAAAAAGGACGTTACAATTATATCATTGGGCAATTATTCAACGAATTAGGTCATAAAGACAGCGCAAATATTGCGTTTGATAAAGTAATTGAACTCAACCGAAAATCGCCAAGAGTGTACATGATAAATGCGCACATTGAAAAAGCGAAAAATTTTGATCTGGAAAACGGAGACAAAGAAGTATTTTTAGAAATGCTAAATGATTTGGCTGAAGATCGCGAAAACAGACCGTTTTTAGATCGTATTTACCGTCAACTAGCAACCTATCATTTGGCGAACGATTCGTTGGAATTGGCAGAATCATACTTTCAACAATCCATTCGGAAAGCAACCACAGACAAATTCCTAAAAGCGTTAGATTACGAAAATATTGCAGCCCTACGTTTTGATGAAGCCAACTATAAAGATGCAGGTTCATATTATGACAGTACTTTATTAAACCTGAAAAAGAACACGCGAAAATTTAGAAGAATTGAAAAGAAAAAAGCAAATCTTGAAGATGTAATTGCATATGAAGATGTTGCACAGAAAAATGACAGTATTCTAAAATTGGTTAACTCTTCTGAAGCAGAACGAACTGTATATTTTCAAACCTATATTGACGAATTAAAAGCTGCAGAAGAAGCTAAAAAAGAATTGGAAGAACAACAAAGTTTTGTTGCGAACGAATTTGCTTCAAGCCGAAATTCTGGACCAAAAACAGGAAGTAATGATGAATTTTACTTTTACAATCAAACCACAGTTGCATACGGTAAAAACGAATTCCGTAAAAGATGGGGCGATCGTGCTTTAGAAGATAATTGGCGTTTATTTGATAAAAACACAATTACAAAAACTGCCATAGCAACGAACAATGAAGCAGGAAGCGACGACGCGAAAGACATTTATTCCGTAGCTTTTTACACAGATAAAATTCCAACAGACGAAAAAATAATTGACAGTATTGGTACAGAACGAAACTTTGCGTATTACCAATTAGGATTAATTTATAAGGAAAAATTTAAGGAATACGAATTGGCAGCAAGCCGATTGGAGCAATTATTACAAAACAATCCTGAAGAAAAATTGATTCTGCCTTCAAAGTACAATCTATATAAAATTTATATTCTTTTAGAGCAATCAAATAACGCAGACAAGTATAAGAATGACATTATTAACAATCATGGTGATAGTCGGTATGCGCAAATCTTAAAAAATCCACAAGATGTCATTGCTTCGGATGAAAACAGTCCTGAAAGTTTATATGCAAAAACGTATAAGAAATTTGCCAATGAGCAATATGAAGAAGCGTTGGTTGATAGTGACAAATACATTTTACAATTTACGGGCGAAGAAATTGCACCAAAATTTGAAATGCTAAAAGCGATTCTTATTGCACGATTAGACGGTTGTGTTGCATACAAAGAAGCATTAAATTATGTGGCTTTAAACTATCCGAATGATGAAGAAGGAAAACGTGCGCAGGAAATAATTACGTCTTCATTGCCAAAACTGACCAAAAAAGCATTCATAAATGACGATAAAGCAAAAAACTTTAAAATCATATATACGTTTGAAAAAAACGAAATAGAAGCGATGGAAGCACTCGAAAAAACAATTGCGCAAGCATTTGAAGATCGAGGATACAATTCGCTTACCATATCGAGAGATGTGTATAACAGGAGTCAACAATTTGTCATTATTCATGGATTCAAATCAAAACCAACGGCACTTGCTTTTGAAAACACCTTAAAAACTGGACCCGCGTATCTTGTGGAAAAAGAAAATGTGATTTTGTCTTCTGAGAATTATCAAACGGTACAAATTCATAAAAATCTAGACGAAGTAAAATAATAAAAAACACAACTTAGGAATCCCTCAAACTAACAAGAACCATGTTTTCAGAATCTAAAAAAAAGCGAGCCAACGAAGCTGCACGCGGACAATCGAACCGAATAGGAAAATCGACCAATATCAAAGGAGATGTTGTTTCGCAATCCGATTTCAGAATTGACGGAAAATTGGAAGGAAGCGTAGAAACTTCTGGAAAAATAGTCATTGGCACAAGTGGTGTAATTACAGGGAAAGTAATTTGTGAAAACGCAGACATTGAAGGGCGTTTTCAGGGAGAACTATACGTATCTAACTTGCTTACATTAAAAAGCACAGCAATCATTGAAGGCGAAGTAACAGTAAGTAAACTATCTATTGAACCTGGCGCTACTTTTAATGCGACATGTGCAATGAAAACAGGAATTAAAGAACTCAACTCAAGTGAAGGAAAAAAAGCCAACAAAGCCAACAAAACCGCTTAATAGCTATGCTAAATACTCTGGAATAGGGATTCAAATGTTTGCAATAATAGCAGTAGGATCCTACTTAGGAGTAAAACTCGACGAAAAATTTCCCAACGAACACAAACTATATACACTCTTTCTATCACTAGGATCCGTAATTATGTCTATAATATATGTGATAAGACGGATTACAAAAGATTCAAAAGAAAATTAAAAAATGACTGTAGATTTCAGAAAACGTCAAATAGACTTTTTAGTACAACTCATAGCGATCACATTGATATTGCTAGGAATACATAGTTACTTACTGTATCATTTTGCAAAAGAAATCGTGCTATTTTTTCCAATATGGCATATTTACACCTTTCATTTTGTAATGACAGCAATTATCTACAGCATTGTGAATTATAGATTCTCAAACGGACATGAAACTGTTTTCAATACATTCATGATCGGAACTTTTTTAAAAATGGTGCTAACAATAGTATTTTTTCTTCCTTTAATACTAGCGCCAATGGAAAACAAAAAATTGGATTTATTTAACTTCATGATTCCTTACTTTCTATACCTGTTTTTTGAAGTCTTTTCCATAATTAAATTTATTCAAAATAAACCCCAATAAACCAAAAAAACTCTTTCCATATAAGGGTTTAAATAATCTTTAAAATATAATTTGTCAATTCAAATAATGTGTGTAGATTTGCACGGAATTTAAGGATAGGCATTTTAATTTTATAAGTAATGCATAAAAAAGTATTAAAGGCACTTTTACTAGGAATATTTTTAGCAACATCTTTTGTTAGTTACGCTAGTAATGATAAAGATGATGACAAAGAATTTAATGCAAAGGAAATGATCCTGCATCACGTAAAAGATGCACATGAATTTCATTTCTGGGACTGGAAAGGGAAACCAGTTTCTATACCACTTCCAATAATACTTTGGACAGACAATGGTTTAACAACATTTATGTCTAGCGAATTTCATCATGACGACGCAGGAAAAGTAGTTGTTGGAAAGAATGGTGAAAATTTCGTAAAATTTCATGAAAAAATATACCAATTAAACGGTGATTCAGCAACTTTTGATACTGAACTTCATACAATAACAAATGGAACAAAACCATTAAACTTTTCTATTACAAGAAACGTATTTATGATGTGGTTTTCTGTTTTAATCTTACTACTTATCTTTATTCCAGCAGCGAGAAGTTATAAAAAATCTAAAGATGGTGTTCCAACAGGAATAGCAGGATTTGTTGAGCCTTTAGTGGTCTTTGTAAGAGATGAGATAGGAAAACCAATGATAGGAGAGCATAAATACAAAAAGTACATGCCGTACTTATTGACAATATTTTTCTTTATTTGGATTAATAACATATTTGGATTGATTCCTATATTAAATGGAGCCAACCTAAGTGGAAATATAGCATTTACATTTACACTAGCAATATTTACATTTATCATTACTACATTTAGTGGTAACAAAAATTACTGGAAACATATCTTCTGGATGCCAGGAGTTCCTGTTCCTATGAAAATATTTCTAATGCCAATAGAAATTATCGGAATGTTTGTAAAACCAGTTTCGTTAATGATTCGTTTGTTCGCAAACATTACCGCAGGACACGTTATCATATTAGCATTAATGTCATTAATATTCGTATTTAAGTCTATATACATTGCACCAGTATCTATAGCATTTTCATTATTTATTACAGTTATAGAAATCATTGTAACAGCAATACAAGCATACATATTTACAATATTGTCAGCCCTTTATTTTGGAATGGCAACTGAAGAAGAACATCATTAATTAATTTAAATTTTATATACATGGAACCTGTTACTACAATTACTGGAATCGCAGCTATCGGAGCTGGTTTAGCAGCTATCGGAGCTGGAATTGGTATTGGTAAAATTGGTGGATCAGCTATGGAAGCTATGGCTCGTCAACCAGAAATGCACGGAAAAATACAATCTTCTGCATTAATTTTAGCAGCCTTCGTAGAGGCAGTAGCACTATTTGGTGTTGTTGTTGCTTTCTTACAAGGATAAAAAACCTAAAAATACAGAAGAAACGGTTGGTTTCTTCTGTATTTTTTAAAAATTTAAGTTATTAAAAAAATACTGAAATGGATTTAATTACACCGCAAATTGGACTTGTATTTTGGACAGCAATCACATTTTTAATATTACTTATCATATTAAGAAAATTTGCTTGGAAACCAATACTTGGAGCAGTAAGTGAAAGGGAAGACTCTATCAAAAATGCGTTAGCTTCTGCTGAAAATGCAAAGAAAGAAATGCAAAACTTGCATGCTGATAACGAAAAGTTATTAAAACTAGCACGTGCAGAAAGAGAAATGATGCTGAAAGAAGCACGTGAGATCAAAGAAAAAATGATCGCTGACGCTACTGGAGAAGCAAAAGTGCAAGCAAACAAAATGATTGCACAAGCGCAAGAAAGCATCCGAAGTGAAAAACAATCTGCATTGGCTGAATTGAAAAATCAAGTCGCTAACATTTCTGTGGAAATTGCAGAAAAAGTAGTGCGTGCAGAATTAGCAGATAAAGACAAGCAATTAGCATTAGTTGATAAAATGCTTGCAGACGTTACACTAAACTAATAAGAATACTATGGCGGGATCTAGAGCAGCAATACGTTATGCAAGAGCTATCTTAGGATTAGCACAAGATCAAAATGCAGGAGAAGCTGTAGCTAAAGATATGGACGGAATCGTAAAAACTGTGAACAACAGTAAAGAATTACGATTAATGCTAAACAGTCCTATTATAAAGCCTGAAACGAAAAAATCAGCTTTAAAAGAAATCTTTACAGGAATGCATTCTGTATCTGAAGGAGTAATAGATATGTTAATTACTAATAAACGAATTCATTTATTAGACAACATAGCAGTTCAATACGGCAACTTATATAAAGAATTACAAGGAGAACAAACAGCAGTAGTAACAACGGCTATTCCTTTAACAGACGCATTAAGAAGCAAAGTATTAGCGAAGGTCAAAGATCTTACGAGCAATAAAGTAACAATAGAAAACAAAATCGACGAAAGTATCATAGGCGGATTTATTTTACGTTTAGGTGATTTGCAATACAACGCAAGCATCGCAAACCAATTGAATAACCTGAAACGATCTTTCACTCAAAATTAAATACTAAATAGAATGGCAGAAGTTAAAGCTGCTGAGGTATCAGCAATATTAAAAAAACAACTTTCAGGATTTGAAGCGACAGCTTCACTTGACGAAGTTGGAACTGTACTACAAGTAGGTGATGGAATCGCACGTGTTTACGGATTAGCGAACGCTCAATACGGAGAATTAGTAGAATTCGAAGGCGGACTTGAAGGAATTGTATTAAACCTTGAAGAAGATAACGTTGGTGTAGTTTTATTAGGATCTTCACAAAATATTGGAGAAGGCGGAATCGTAAAACGTACACAACGAATTGCATCTATCCAAGTAGGAGAAGGTATTGTTGGGCGTGTTGTAAATACATTAGGAAGTCCAATTGATGGAAAAGGTCCTATTGAAGGAACAACATATGAAATGCCTTTAGAGCGTAAAGCACCTGGAGTTATTTATCGTGAGCCAGTTACAGAACCATTACAAACAGGAATTAAAGCAATTGATGCAATGATTCCAGTTGGTAGAGGACAACGTGAATTGGTAATTGGAGATAGACAAACTGGAAAAACTGCCGTTTGTATTGACGCAATTCTAAATCAAAAAGAATTTTACGATGCAGGAGAACCTGTATATTGTATATATGTTGCTATTGGACAAAAAGCTTCAACAGTAGCACTTATTGCGAAGACGCTGGAAGAAAAAGGAGCATTAGCATACACAACAATAGTAGCTGCAAACGCATCAGATCCTGCTGCAATGCAAGTATATGCACCATTTACTGGAGCATCTATTGGAGAATATTTCAGAGATACTGGTCGTCCAGCATTAATTGTTTATGATGATTTATCTAAGCAAGCAGTTGCATACCGTGAAGTATCGTTATTATTACGTCGTCCACCAGGACGAGAAGCATATCCTGGAGATGTATTCTACCTTCACTCTCGTTTATTAGAGCGTTCGGCAAAAGTCATCAACAATGATGCTATTGCAAGGGAAATGAATGATCTTCCAGATTCGTTGAAGCCAATCGTAAAAGGTGGTGGATCGTTAACAGCGTTACCAATCATTGAAACACAAGCAGGAGATGTATCTGCATATATTCCAACAAACGTAATTTCGATTACTGATGGGCAGATTTTCTTAGATGGTGATTTATTTAACTCTGGAGTTCGTCCGGCAATTAACGTAGGTATTTCGGTATCTCGTGTTGGAGGAAATGCACAGATTAAATCAATGAAAAAAGTAGCAGGTACTTTAAAACTAGATCAAGCGCAATATCGTGAACTAGAAGCATTTGCAAAATTTGGTTCTGACTTAGATGCAGTTACGTTAAACGTAATTAACAAAGGAAAGCGTAATGTGGAAATCTTAAAGCAAGCACAGAATGATCCGTTTGCCGTAGAAGACCAAGTTGCAATTATCTATGCTGGATCTAAAAATTTATTAAGAGACGTTCCTGTTGAAAAAGTAAAAGAATTCCAAAGAGATTACTTAGAATTCTTAAACGCGAAACACAGAGGTGTCTTAGATTTATTAAAAGCAGGGAAACTAACAGACGAAGTTACAGACACGTTAACACAGGTTTGTAAAGAATTGTCTGCGAAATATAACTAGGTTTCTAGTTAAGAGTGAAAAGTGATGAGTTTAGAGTTTGTATTTTGTATACAAACTCTAAATTCTGAAACAGACAACAAAAATAAATGTCATTAGAGGATAGTCCGATACGAAAAAAGAGTTTTGAATTTGCATGTAATATCGTTAAGTATTGCGATCAGCTAAAAGCTCAGAAGGATTACGAATTAGCCTCTCAACTACTCAGAAGTGGAACAAGTATTGGAGCCAATACAAGAGAAGCGCAAAGAGGAGTTAGTAAAAAAGATTTTAAACACAAATTTGGCATTGCACTAAAAGAAGCTGACGAAACCAAATACTGGTTACAAATATTAGAAGCTACAGGAAGGCAAACACCAAAAGAAATGATGAATAAATGTGAAGAGTTAATCAGAATTCTAGTAGCAATACTAAAAAACTCATAACTCAACACTTTTAACTCATAACTTGAAAAAATGGCAAACTTAAAAGAAATACGTAATAGAATTACCTCTGTAAAATCAACAATGCAGATCACGAGTGCTATGAAAATGGTATCGGCGGCAAAGTTGAAAAAAGCACAAGATGCCATCACTGCGATGCGTCCGTATGCTAACAAACTTACAGAATTATTACAAAGCTTAAGTGCTACACTTGATGCAGATAGCGGAAGCAAACTTGCAGATCAACGTGAAGTAAACAAAGTACTAATTGTAGCTATTACATCTAACAGAGGACTTTGTGGAGCGTTCAACTCTAACATTATCAAGCAATCAAAAAATCTAATCAACAATGTATACGCAGGTAAACAAGTTGATGTATTTGCGATTGGTAAAAAAGGAAAAGATATCTTATCTAAAACCAACACGGTCATTGAAAATCGTAGTGATGTTTTTGATGATTTAACTTTTGATAACGTAGCTGAAATTGCAGAAAAATTAATGGGATTATTTGAAGATGGATCGTACGATAAAATCGAGATTGTCTACAACAAATTCAAAAATGCTGCGACACAAATCGTAATGACGGAACAATTTTTACCAATTGTACCAATGGAATCAGAAGCAAACGTTCAACAAGATTACATTTTTGAGCCATCAAAAGAAGAAATCGTTGAAGAGTTAATTCCAAAATCATTAAAAACTCAATTATACAAAGGAATCAGAGACTCTTTCGCAAGTGAGCACGGCGCGCGTATGACAGCGATGCACAAAGCAACGGACAATGCAGGAGAATTAAGAGATTCGTTAACATTGACATACAACAAAGCACGACAAGCAGCCATTACAAACGAAATCTTAGAAATCGTTGGTGGAGCGGAAGCTTTGAATAACTAAAAAACGTCATGCTGAACTTGATTCAGCATCACATCATAAAATTAAAAAACCTCACAGAAACGTGAGGTTTTTTTATGCTTAATTCAAAATATCTTATTTTGAAACTAGGCTAATAAGAATTATGATAAAGAAAATAACGTATCCGCTGTATAAATACCATGGATGTTTCGCATCGCCAACTACAGCTTCAATCCGATCTTGTGTTCGTTTAGGAAAAGAATCAATACTTTTTTCCATTCTTTTGCACGAAATACATTCAATATGAACTCGTTTCTTAAATGCAAAAAACATAATAGAAGCAACAAAAAACTTAGAAAACACACGCACTACAAGTGTATCTTCTTGAGTATTACATCGCTCACAGATGGTCATTTTTAAAGTTTCTTCAGCAACTAATCTTTCAGCAATTCCAAGAGCCATAATTTTAATTTTTAGGAGAATTAATATTCAGTAAAAATATAAAAAAATTCAAACAAATTAGGTTGTTAGACTGCTTTGCTTTTGGATTGTTAGAGAAAAAAAATAGCTGCAATAAAATATAAGTATAGAGTAAGAACAAAAAACAAATCCACAACAAACGAATAACAAAGAACATTGAGCAAAGCGAAAGAAACAAAAATTAAAAAAATCTGTAACATTTTACGCGAATTGTATCTAAAGGGAAAATCATAAAACAAAAAAGATGAAAACCTTAAAAAATCTAGTGTTAGTTGTAGCAATCTTATTTACGTTTACAGCGCAATCTCAATCTCAAGAAAAATCATTCGAAGTTGAAGTCATAGGAAAAGGAAATCCAATATTATTATTTCCTGGATTTAGTTGTACAGGCGACGTTTGGAACGAAACCGTAAAAGAACTATCAAAAACCTACGAATGTCATGTATTTACATTTGCAGGATTTGGAACGGTTGCGCCGATAGAAACACCTTGGTTAGAAACCATCAAAAAAGATGTAGAAGCTTATGTACAGCGCAAAAAATTACAAAAACCAACAATTATTGGACACAGTATGGGCGGATCTTTGGCATTATGGTTAGCTTCTACAAATCAAAATACATATAAAAATTTGATTATAATTGATGGACTTCCAAGTATAGGAGCATTAATGATTCCTAACTTTTCAAGTGAAAATGTAACGCATGACAATCCATTTTCTAAACAACAATTTGCAATGGACGATGAAGCTTTCAAGACAATGGCAACGCAAATGGCGGCAGGAATGACATTCAACAAAGAAAAACAAAGCACAATAACTTCTTGGATGATTCAAGCAGATAGAAAAACATATGTTTATGGGTATGTAGATTTGTTAAAACTGGATCTAAGAGAGCAAATTCAAAACATAAAAATACCAGTTACAATACTAGCGGCAGTAAGTTTCTATCCAAAAAAACAAGTTGAAGAATTATACACAAAACAATATCAAAAACTTGCTAAAAAAGACATCATATATGTGGATGATTCAGCGCACTTTATTATGTTTGACAAACCAGATTGGTTTCTAACTCAAATGAAAACAATTTTGAAAGTTAAAAGTTAAAAGTGTAAAGTTAAGAGTAAGCAATCTAAAACAAAAAGCCTTGTCAAAAAAATTCACAAAAATCTACCAAAAACACTATGACAAAGTACATAGATTGTGTCTCGGATATGTAAATGGAGATCAAGCGTTGGCGAAAGACTTAGCGCAAGATGTTTTCATAAAAGTTTGGGAACATTTGGATCAATTTCAACAAAAATCGAGCATAGGAACTTGGATTTACCGAATTACTGTCAATACATGTTTGCTATTTATTCGAAAGGATAAAAAAAAGAAGCAGCTCAGTTTCACAGAAATCCAAGATGAAGTTCAAGAAGAAACAAACGATCAAAATCGCGTGAAACAAATGTACGTGTGCATTCACAAACTAAAACAAACAGAACGAATCATCATTTTATTAGTATTAGAAGGTTTACCACAAAAAGAAATAGCAGAAATTACGGGACATTCACATGAAAACATTCGCGTACGAGTTCACAGAATCAAAGAAAAACTAACAAAATGCGTATCCAATGGAATTTAAAGACATACAAAACACATGGCAGCAACAATCAAAATCAGAAGCTCCAAAAACAGTTCCTGACTTTGAACCTGCAAAGCAAAAACTAAAATATCTTCGTAAAAAACAGCAAATTACACACCTTGTTTTAGGAAGTACAGTAGCAATCCTGATTGTATTTTTCTTTTACATATCGGCTTACAAATACAACGGACCACTTTTAGGAATGTCATTACTAATTGGAGTCATTCTAACACGAGTTTACATTGAAATCAGAAGTCAACAGCAACTTAGAAAAATAAACGTTTTACTATCGTTCAATGAATTCAAAGAACAACTCATAGTTTATTATCAAAAACGAAAAACACTGGCTTTCAAAATTGTTCCTGTATTACTTATCATTTACAACATAGGTTTTGTAATCATGTCGTATTATTTTTACCAATATCTATCAAGAGGCTTTTTCTATTATATTGTTGTATCTTATGTTGTATCTTTTGTGATATTATTTTTCTTTATACGAAAACAAGTATTAAAAGAACTGGAAATTTTAGAAAACCTTCAGGAATCCTAAACGTCACTTCGAGTGGCAAATCTGTGATTTGTTGTATCGAGAAGTGCTAGTTTACGAAATAATTAAATAAAAATGGGAACTCGTTTCAAAGCAGTTCTCGATACAATTTTCTATCGAAAATCACTCGAACTGACGTTTGTGAATTTCAAAATAAAAATTTTTTTTCAACAAAGAACAAAGAACAAAGAACAAAGAACAAAGAACAAAGAACAAATCAACACTTCGACTTCGCTCAGTGTAAACAAATTCCATATATTTATAAAAATGCTAAAAGAAAAATGATCAAAAAAATCCTCCCAATTCTTCTAATCATCGGATTCATAAACTGTTCATCATCACAAAAAACAATGACGATGCAAGAAGAAGTTCCATTCAAAACCGAATCTGTATTTGCGCAAGTTTGGACAGCAGGACAAGAAAATGGAGGAAGCGGAATCAATGTACAGATGACAATTACGAATCTTGATACGGAAACAATTGTTTTAAAAGACTTTTACTTCCGTGGAAGGAAAACGACACTACAAGATGCTTCCACCAATAACAATGGATTATTCGTTGCGTATTTTATCAATTCTACAAAAACAGAAAAAGAGATCATGCTTCATGAAAATCACAAAAAAGAAGCAGGCAATGAACCGCCACATTTAGAAGAGAAGTTTCCTTTTACTTTAGAAAATAATGAAGGTGTGATTAGTTACACAGAAAACGGAACGTTGAAATATCATAAAGTAAAAAACATCATAGAAAAATTCCCAATTCATTATCCAAGCGCGCCTGAAAACAAACAGTAAACTAACGTGAGTTCGATATAAAATTTCAGAATGTTTTTTGTCTTTTCCGCAGTATAGCAGGGATTTTTCGTTAAGAATTTTCGAATCCTTGGAGAAAATTTAGAAAAATTCATGCGGTTTTAGTTTTTCCCTAAAAGAAAAACTAAAAATACCTCTGGAAAAGCGCACTTTCTTTTGTTTCTTTTCTTTGTGCGAGCAAAGAAAACGAAAATAACAATATGAAAATGAGGTTTTTATCGTGAAATTTTAAAAAACAGTTCAAAGGTTATTTGTGAAACTTATATCGAACTCACGTTAGTTAAAAACCACTTTACATATCGCGAAAAGCCAAAGAATACAAAATCTCAAGTATCGAGTAAAAATCATTTTGGGAAAGCGCGCAGAAATCAATACTTTTAACGCTTAAACAAAACATGCCTTGAGCGCACTAAAAAAGTTCTTCAAAGACACCATAATCTATGGAATTGCGGCAATTCTGCCACGAGCAATCAACATAGGTTTACTAAGATTACACACCGATGTTTTTGGAGCCGACAAATACGCGGTAAACACCGAATACTATGTGTATGCAGCATATTTGAACGCGCTATTAACGTACGGAATGGAAACGGCGTTCTTTCGATTTTTCAGTAAAGAAAAAGAAAAAGGGAAAATCATTTCCACCTCGTTTATCACATTGCTCTTTACAACAGTCATATTCCTAATTTTAGGATTAACATTTGCGCCCGAAATCACAAAATCGCTCGGTTTTGAAAAAGTGATGTATGTCAAAATCTTAATTTGGACCGTATTTTTAGACACAATTGTCGTCATTCCGTTTGCATATTTGCGCGTTACAAACAGACCAATTCGCTTTGCAGGAATCAAAATAGCGAACATTCTATTTCTGGCAGTTTTAAATGTGATCTTCTTATGGGCAATTCCTACTGGTTTCCTTTCGGAAGAATTATTGCCTGATTCACTCAACTTTTACATAAAAAATGAACCACAAGTTATCTATATATTCTTGGCAAATGTATTTGCAAGCTTACTTACGTTGATACTTCTCATTCCAAACATTCTAAAAATCAAATGGCAATTTGACAAAAAAATCTTAAAACGACTCTTAATTTATGGAATGCCAATTATGGTTGGAAGTTTGGCGTATGTAACCAACGAAAACATTGACAAACTCTTCTTAGGAAACATGATAAGTGATGTTGAAATGGGAAAATACTCAGGTTGTTACAAACTTGGTGTTTTCATGACGTTATACATTATGGCGTTCCGATTAGGTGCAGAGCCGTTTTTCTTCAATCATGCAAAAGAAAAAAATGCCAAAAATAACTATGCAACAATTCTCAAATGGTTTACCATATTGGGCGCAATTTTTATGTTAATTGTTGTTGCATATATTGATTTATTCGCAAGTTTACTCATTAGCAAACCCGAATATTTAGATGCGTTAGCAATAGTTCCAATCATTCTATTGGCGAATCTCTGTTTGGGAATCTATAACAATCTGTCCATTTGGTACAAACTCACGGACAAAACCAATTACGGAATGTACATTTCTATCTTTGGCGCAATTATTACCATTATCATCAACTGGATTATGATTGCTAAAATAGGATTCATGGCGTCAGCTTGGGCAACATTAGTTGCGTACGGAAGCATGATGATTATCTCGTACATACTTGGACAAAAACACTATCCTGTTCCATACAACATAAAACAAATTGGAATTTACATTACACTCGCGGCACTATTATCAGCGTTAGCTTTCTATGATGAGTTTCGCGGTAACTATATCATCACAACTGCGTTACTTTTAGTATTTTTGGCAATCGTTTATATATCAGAACGAAAAGAACTCAAAAGGCTCTTAAAAAAAGGGGAATAGATTATTAGACTTCTTAGATTATTGGACTATTAGACAAAAGACAAAAGACAAAAGACAAATCAACAAAAAAACGAATAACAAATACACAAATTACCGAATACACAAAAATCAAGAGCAAAGACAAATAAACGAATCAACAAACAACCGACAACCGATAACCGACAACTAACAAAATGAATATAAAAATCATCAACAAATCGCAACACGCGTTACCGCATTATGAAACATTGGCTTCCGCCGGAATGGACTTACGTGCAAACCTATCGGAATCTGTAACTTTACAACCAATGGACAGAGCAATCATAAAAACAGGTTTATTCATTGAATTACCAGTTGGAATAGAAGCGCAAGTACGTCCTAGAAGTGGTTTAGCGGCGAAAAAAGGAATCACAGTACTCAATGCTCCAGGAACAATTGATGCAGATTACAGAGGCGAAATTGGCGTGATTCTTGTAAATCTATCCAAAGAAGCATTTACGGTTGAAAACGGCGAACGCATTGCACAATTAGTCATTGCAAAACATGAACGTGCGGAATGGCAAGAAGTAAGTGAACTCTCAGAAACAGACAGAGGCGCTGGCGGATTTGGAAGTACAGGCGTGAAATAGTGTATTAGAAATTAGCTGTTAGAATTGAGTATTGAGAAGTAGTATGAAATTAAAAATTAAAAAGTGTTTATAAGTTGAAAAGTTTATAAATCCAAAAAACGAATTAACAAAAAGACAAAACAAATTTGAAGTTTATCAGTTTATAGTTTAAATCAAAATAAAAGAACAAATTAACACACAACACACAACACACAACACACAACACACAACACACAACACCAAATCAACAAACAGACAAACTAACGAATAAACGAATAAACGAATACCAAAAAAACAAAGCATGAAAATAATCGTACCAATGGCAGGAAGAGGTTCTAGGCTTCGTCCACATTCACTCACAGTTCCAAAACCATTAATTCCAATTGCAGGAAAACCAATTGTTCACCGATTAGTTTCTGACATTGCAAAAGTATTAGGCGAACCAATTGACGAAATTGCGTTTGTATTGGGCGATCCAGCATTTTTTGGAGACGAAGTAGTTTCAAGCTTAACGGAATTGGCAGAAAGTTTAGGTGCAAAAGCAAGTATCTATCGTCAAGATCAACCATTAGGAACTGGTCACGCAATTATGTGCGCAAAAGATTCACTATCTGGACCAGCAGTAATTGCGTATGCAGATACGTTAATTCGTGCTGATTTCAACCTTGATAAAGATGCAGATGCTGCTATTTGGGTAAAACAAGTAGACCAGCCAGAAGCGTACGGAGTTGTCAAACTAAACGATAAAAACGAAATTGTAGAATTGGTAGAAAAACCAGCAGAATTTGTATCAGATTTGGCGGTTATTGGAATCTATTACTTCAAAGATGTTGCTGTCTTAAAAGAAGAATTACAATACGTATTAGACAACAATATTATTCATGGTGGCGAATATCAAATCAATGACGGAATCAAAGGAATGATGCGCAAAGGTCGTCGTTTTGTCACTGGAAAAGTAGACGAATGGATGGATTGTGGAAACAAAAATGTAACCATTGAAACCAACGGAAGAATGTTAGGTTTTTTACTGGCTGATAATGAAAAATTAGTGGCAGATTCTGCTCAAATAATCAACTCCGAAATCATTCCACCATGTTACATTGGCGAAAACGTAATTATCAAAAATTCAACGGTTGGACCGCATGTTTCTATTGGCGATGACTCGCGATTGGAAAACGTAACTCTTAAAAATAGCTTAATACAAACCAATACTACGGTAAAAAACGCTAATTTAGAGGAAGCAATGATCGGAAACCATGCAAAATTTGATGGGAAATTCACAAAAATCAGCATTGGCGATTATTCAACCCTAGAAGCATAACAACTTAGAAATCATCTTTCAATGAAAAAATACATGTACATATTTATATTCTCAGGAATGCTATTTTCCATTCCTGAGATTGTACATGCGCAAGAAGAAGAAAGCGCAGAAATATCATTAGAAGAAAACATTGACGAATTTCAAGAACACTTCTTTGAAGCACTAAAACAACGCGGAATTGAAAACTATGATCGTGCCATTGACGAACTCTTAAAATGTAAAAAAATAGACGACAATGCAAGTGTTTCTTTTGAACTTGGGAAAAATTACTACTCGCGAAAAGAATACGATTTGGCAAAAGAATCGTTCGAAAGAGCAGTCACAAAAAAACCTCAAAATCAGTGGTTTCTTTTAGGATTATTCAATACGCAGTTGAAGCTGAATGAACGCGAAGAAGCATTAGACACAGGAAAAAAAATCGTCTCTCTCAATCCAAAATTTAGAGAAGATGTTGCCAAAGTTTACATCGGAATGCGCGAATACAAAAAAGCATTAAAGGAACTTGAAAAACTCGAAAAAAACGGCGGATTATCATTGATGGCTGCTAACATGAAAAACATGTTGGAAAAGCAATTGCACAAAAATCAAAATTCGTCAGGTGATGTTGCTGAGGTTATCAATCAAACACCAAAACCAAGAGCAGATGCCAACAGTAAAATTTTGGAGCAAATAGAAGAAGCGCTCGAAACCGATGCTTTTACGGATGCAATACGTTTAGTGAAAATAGGATTAGGTGACTTTCCGTCGCAACCAAAACTATATCTATACAATGCAAAAGCATTAAATGCGTTAAAAGAATACAAGAAAGCGATAGAAATGCTCGAAATTGGTTTGGATTACATCATTGAAGATACAAAACTTGAAAAAGAATTCTATCAAGCTTTTGTAGTTGCATACAAGAAAATGGGCAACTCAAAAAAGGAAAACTATTACCGTAAAAAAATACAATAAACGTACGTACGCGCACTAAATTCAAACACTTGAAAAACGGAATTCAAATACTCATTACAAGCATTTTATTGCTCTTTTTAATAGGTTGTAAATCTGCTAAAACAATAACGTCTTCGGGTAAAGTAGCCAATCTGTCTACAAAAAACATCATTAAAAATCATTACAGAAATACGCTAAAGTTCAAAACGATTCGTGGCAAACTAAAAGTTCGTTTCAATAATGGAAAAACGGAAGAAAGTTTTACACTTAGCTTACGCATGAAAAAAGACGAAGCCATTTGGTTAAGCGCGACACTTTCATTAGTAAAAGTATACATTACGCCTACCAAAGTAAGTTTTTATAACAAGCTTGATAATACATATTTTGAAGGCGATTTTGCACTTCTCAGTAACTTTCTAGGAACCGAACTCGATTTTGAAAAAGTGCAAAACCTATTAATTGGAAATGCATTATTCGATTTAAAAAAAGAGCCATTCAACTCTGAAATACAAGACAAAACGTATGCGTTGACACCAAAGCGCGATTTAGAACTTTTTAAAAGATTATTTTTATTAGATGCGTTTCATTTCAAAGTAAAAAAACAACAGTTAGAACAATCCGCAGAACTGCGTTTACTGACAATTGACTATACAGCATATCAAGAAGTAACAGGACAAGTATTTCCTGAAAATATTGAAATCAAAGCGGCAGAAGCCAATAAAACAACGACCATTCAAATAGAATATAGAAAAATAACATTCAATGAAGATGTACGTTTTCCGTTCGAAATTCCAAGTGGATATAAAGAAATAAAAATCTAGTGAAGTCAATATTCAAAAAGCATCATCGTAAAAATATAATTCTACTCTTACTATTATTTGTAAGCTGTATGAGCATGGCGCAAGACAAAAAGAAAGAGCTCGAAGCTTTGCGTTTGCGTTTGCAGAAAGAAATCCGCCTCATCAACAAATTGATCAGTAAAAACTCATCCAAAACAAAATTTATAGTTGAAGATGTACAAAGCATCAATCACAAAATTCGTGTCAAACGAGATTTGATTAAAGTGATGAATCAACAAACAAATCTGTTGACAAATCAAATTAATACAAACATCAAAAAAATAGGACAATTACGAAGCGATTTAACGAAATCAAAAGCTGATTATGCAGCAATGATTCGGAAGTCGTATAAAAGTAAATCTGAAAACAGTAGACTCATGTTTTTACTTTCGTCAGAAAGTTTTCTGCAAGCCTACAAACGTGTTCAGTATATGAAACAATATACGGATTATCGCAAAAAACAAGGCGAAGCAATTGCCGTAAAAACGCAAGAATTACAAAAACTAAACACTACCTATTCCAAACAAAAAAAGGAAAAAGAAGCACTTATTTCAGAAAACAGAAAAGTGCAAAAAGAATTTGAAAAGGAGAAAAAAATGCAAAGCGAAATGCTAGCGACTTTGCGAAAAGATAAAAATAAATACGCGGGTCAAGTCAAAAAGAAGCAACAACAAGCAGACGAAATTGACAGACAAATTGATAAAATTATTCGTGATGCAATTGCAAGTTCTAACAAAAAAGCTGGAAAAACGACAAGTAGCAAAACCTTTGCATTAACGCCAGAAGCCAAAGCTATTGGAAACAGTTTTGCGGCAAACAAAGGAAAACACATTTGGCCAGTTGCAGAAGGAACAAAAACCAGAGGTTACGGACAATACAGAGATGTGTTGAATCCGAACGTTACCAAAATAAGTAATGGAGTTATTATTGCAACAAATGAAGGCGAACGTGTGCGCGCAGTTTATGGTGGAGAAGTTACGTATATGTTTACGACAAATGATGGTGTAAAATGTGTTGTAATTAGACACGGAAGTTACATTACAACGTATTTCGGCTTAGACTCAGTTTCCGTAAAAACAGGCGATAAAGTATCTAAAAAACAAAATATAGGCGTAATGCACACTAATAAAAGTACAGGAAAAGCAGAACTTAAATTTTCAGTCTTTAAAAACACAACACGTTTAAATCCTGAAACTTGGTTGTATCGGATGTGACGCTAGTGCGTCATCCTGAACTTGATTCAGGATCTTCAATGATAACTAAAAGTTCAAATAATTCAAAGACGCTTTTGGAATGTTAGGATCGCTTCACTTCGACTTCGCTCAGTGTAAACGCTTTTGGTATTTTGGTATGTGAATTATTTATCCAATGGAATAAATTTATAAACCTTTCAACTTTTAAACTAAAATTTTTCTGTTGCTTTTAGATTGTTGAACTTTTATGGAATGATAATATAAAAATTCATGCATTCGTGGCAAAAATTACAATATGCATTTACAACGTCTTCATCTAGCATAAACAATAACTATCCGAAATAAAACGCTATATTTAAACGAAAAAATGTTTACAAATGGCAAATATCTGTATTGTTGAAGACGATCAAAATCATGCGTATGCTTTGCAAGAAAAGGTAAAAGCAATTGGACATACAGTGCTAAAAATTTGTGCTACGTTTGAAGAAGCATTGCGAATCATTAAAAAGAACATACCTGATGTAATTCTTTTAGACATTAATCTAAAAAATGATAATGACGGAATTCAATTGGCGCACGCAATTAAAAGCTTTTCTACAATTCCTATTATATATACAACTGCATTAACGGCGAGTAATATTATAGAAAAAGCAGTGCAAATTCGTCCTTCAGGATATTTAGTAAAACCAATAGAAACAGAAACATTAAAAGCAACTATTGAAGTCGCTTTACAGCAGCAAAATCAATCAAATATTGATACAAAAGAAGTGCTTTCAACACAAGAAAACGCTAAGTTTTTAACGGTAAGAGTTGGATATAGATTGCGAAAAATAAATCTAAAAGAAATAAAACTTTTAAAAATTACGTCAAAAAACTATGTAACATTGGTTGATAAAGATGATAAAGAATTTCAACTACGAAATTCTTTAAAAGCACTGATGAAAACTTTAAATTCTCACTTTATACAAGTACACAGATTATACGGAATCAACCTCAATTATATTTTACACATTGATGAAAAAGAACAAATGTTATGTCTCAAAGAGCGCACGCATATTCCAATAGGTCGCACATTTAAAGAAGACTTATACAAACGATTGAATATAATGTGACTCTACAAATTGTGATTCTAAAATAAACAAATGCGAATATATATTGTCATTATTGGTTTTCTAATTCCGATACTATTATACAGTCAAGAAATAGATGTGGTTAAAGAACACCGCGAAATAGATAGTATAAAAACAATTCTAACTGACGCAAATACGGATACAAACAGAAATAATTATATTCGGGTCATCACTTTCTATGCACGAAGAAATATAGATAGTAGTAAAATATACGTAGCAAAATATGCTAAACTTACGCAAGGTTCTACGATGCATTTTGATGCAATTAGTAGAAAAATATATATACTTCAACTCGAAAAAAAATATGATGAAGCTGTTTTACTTATTGAAGAAACGATACAACAAAACTCAGAAGAACTCAACAAGCCAGAAAATAAATATGCATTACTCAAGTTTTATGGAGCTTTAGCTGAAATTTATTTTGATCAGATAGCTTATGAAAAAGCATTAGAAATTTATTATAAAACTGCTTCAATCTATGAAAATGAAGGTGTAGAAGACGAAATTAACTACTATTTAACTTTACACAATATTAGCAGTATTTTATCGCTCATAGGATATGAAGAAAGAGGATTAGAATATTGTGATAAACTTGAAATCCTTTTAACTGAAAAAATTGCTATAATAGATAAATCGCATCGGCAATACTTTGGAGTAACAGTTATAAATATTCACAATCATATTAATAAGGCAGATATCTATGAAAGGTTAAATCAATTGCCAAAAGCTATTATATATGCTAAAAAAGCCGAAGCCTTAAGTATAGCAGAAAAACAGCATAATTTACTTCCAAAAATTTATTCAACGTTGGGCAATATGTATATTGCATCAAAAGATTATGAAAACGCCATACAAAATGGTTTAAAAGCATTAGAGCTCGAAAAACTATACAATTATCCAGAATTTAAAGATACATTTTTACATGCCGTAGGAATAGGTTATTTGGGACTTAAAGATTATGAAAAAGCAATTCCGTATTTAGAAAAGGCACTTGAGGAAACTAATGTGGAAACAGGTAAAGTTCCTGTATTAAATGATTTAGCGAAAGCCTACCAAGAATTAAAAAATTATAAAAAGGCAAATGAAGTATTGCTTCTTCACAACAAATTAAAAGATACGGTATATAATCAATCTCAAGAAAAAGCAATTGCAGAAATCACAGAAAAATATGAGAATGAAAAAAAACAAAAAGAAATCACCTTTCTTAATACTGAATCTGAATTACAACAACTAAAAATACACCAACAATCATATATTATTTATGGAATTGCTGGACTTATTATGCTCTTACTTATTTTAGGAATTGTATGGTATAAAACGAGACAACAAAAGCAAAAATTTAAAGAAGCCATCATCAATTTAGACAAAGAAAAACTACAACAACGTTTTTTGCGAACGCAACTCAATCCACACTTTTTCTTTCATGCATTAACGGCAATCGAAGGATATATTTACAAAGAAGAAAAAGAAACTGCGGCGCTGTTTTTGCAAAAATTTGGCGCGCTGATGCGAACTATTTTAGAATCGTCTGATATTGATTTCATTCCGTTGGAAACTGATATTGATTTTATTGAGAAATATCTAGCGTTGCAATCGTTAAACCACGCTACGAATTTTACGTATACTATATCTTTGGCAGAGGAATTGAATTCTTCAAAAATTATGATTCCGCCAATGTTGATTCAACCTTTTGTAGAAAATGCAATTATACATGGTATTTCTAGTATTGAAAACGGACATATTACCATTGCATATACTAAAGAAGCTACATTTCTGCGAATACAAATTAGCGACAATGGAAAAGGAATGACTACGGAGCCGAAAAAGTCTGGAATGTTGCATCGATCTATGAGTACGGATATTATAAAACAGCGTATTGAAAACATTCAAAAAGTGCATGGAATGGAGATTCAATACAAAATTCTTACCGATAAAAATACGACTGTAATATTTACAATTCCTTTGAAATACGGCAATTTCTCAATCGTTTAACGATTGTTTTTACAGTAAACCACATCAAATAACCACTAAAGATCATCAGAACGACTTTCCGACTCAAAGCTTTTTTGTGGCTAAAAATAATAAAATAAGTTTGGGTATTAACTTAAACTAAAAACTTATGAAAAAACAACTTAAAAAACTATCGTTAAGTAAAAAAGTAGTAGCAAACTTCAATGAGGTACAAGGAGGTAGAGCACCTGAAACACATGGACAAACTTGTGAAGGAATGAGTTGTGAATTATGTGGACCTTCAAATGGTAGAGGATTATGTGAGCCAGGAGGAACATTTGGTGAGACTTGTCCGACAGACTAACATTATAGATAAAGCATAAAATAAAAAAGTGGAAAAATATTTTTTGCCGCTTTTTTTTACCTTACTAATATAAAACATGAATTTGCTTGCTCAATCTTATCAAAAAGGAAGTAAATCTCATCATTTCGACCTTCAAGATCAGGACGTTTTTTTTATAGAAGCTAGAAAAATAAATTTGATTAATTAAATAACAAAACTAAAAATCATGAAAAAACAATTGAAAAAATTATCGTTGAATAAAAATGTAATTTTAAACTTTACAGATATTCGCGGAGGAAGACCAGGAAAAACACATTACAAAAGAGAATGTGAAGATCAAGCACCAGAGCCAGCATCTGATGATGGTTTTACTGGTTATTGCTCAGTAATTGTTTGTTAATATACAAGTAGGATATAATAATAGAAAAGCGGGAACATAGGTTCCCGCTTTTTTATTGCTATTATTTAAGTCATTGTAAAAGTTTTTTCGAAAGGAAAAAGCTAAAGTCTAAAAGCGCAGCGATACCAAAATACCAAAAGCGATAGCGCGTCTAATCAAAAAACAACGCTTTCAATTCAGTTGCTTCATTCGGTTTCATCTTTCCAGCGAGTACCAAACTCAATTGTCGTCTGCGCAAAGCACCTTCAAAACGTTCTTTTTCTAAATCAGTTTCAGGAATTAACTCAGGAATTTGTACAGGTCTCGATGTATCATCAACGGCAACAAACGTATAAATAGCTTCGTTTGCTTTATCGCGTCTTCCAGACTCACGATCTTCAATCCAAACATCAATATAAATCTCCATTGAAGACTTAAAAGCTCTGGAAATATTAGCTTCTACCGTAACCACACTTCCCACAGGAATGGAACGATTGAACGCAACGTGATTCACAGAAGCTGTGACTACAATTCTTCTCGAATGTCTCCGTGCGGCAATACTTGCAGCTCTGTCCATACGCGCTAACAATTCGCCACCAAACAAATTATTCAGCGGATTTGTCTCACTCGGTAAAACCAAGTCAGTCATAATAGTTTTAGATGATTTTGGATGTCTTGCTTCCATCAATAATTTTTTTGCAAAGGTACACAGATTCGTTTTCTAGCATGCTAAAAAAGGAGAATAATTACAAGAAACCATTAAGGAATCACAAAATGTTTCATCTCGCGAAAGCGAAAAAAAAAGACCGCTATAAAAAGCAGTCTTTCAAAATATGTAGTGTAATTTTTTTATTCTGTAACTAACAACCAAGCTTCTGGAGCTTCCGTTTTTTTAATGTGTATCAATGCATTTGTAGCTTCTCTACGACTAGCAAAACTTGCATACGAAACTTGATGTAAACCGTATTTATTTTTGCCTAACAATTCCGCTTCAAAACCATTTGCTTGTAACTCGGCAACTTTTGTATTGGCGTTTTCTTCAATTCGGAATGCGCCTGCAACAACATGATAGTTTCTCACTTCTTTCGCTACTTGCAACGTAATGGAAGGTAACTCAACTGGACTATTTCCAAAAAATGTTGCTTGTTGAATGTATTTATCAATTGATTTTTTTGCTTTCGTATCTTCTACAACTTGTTGTTTTTCTTGTGCTGATTTATTGTATTCATTAAATCCAAAAATACCTGCGGTAAAAATAATTGCTGCTGCAGCGGCATATTTCCATGGAAAACGGAATCTGTTGTTTTCTTCGGCAACTATTAAAGGAATAACTTCAGTTTCTTTTCCTGCAATAACTGGAACGACTTCTTGAATACCTTCGGCAATAACTCTGCTAATTTCTGAAGAAACAAACGAAGACAATCCAAAAGATGCCGTTAAGTAATTCAAATGATACGAAGGTTCGAATTGAATATTTCCTTCGGCATTTAATGATACATCGCCAATATTTTCAAGAGAAACAATCGCTGAATTTTCCAATTCTTGTTTCCACTCAGAAACCTTTGTTAATACTTTTTGTAATGTGGTTTCATACTCTTCGCCAGTAATATCGGCAATGTGTTTTACCAACAAACCATCATTTGAAGAAAGTTGCGCGTTGAACGAAACTACTTTTGAAGGTGGATAAAATGCATTGGTTATATGGTGTACTTGCGCTCCTTTTCGTTGCGTTAAAAAAGCACCGAAGTTAGGAACAGTCACACATTCGTATCTATATAAAAGGTCGCTGATGTATTTGTCTAATCTCATTAAAACAAAGTTAGAAAAAATATAAAGCGAATAGCGTATCTGCTCAATTTTTTATTAACATTATGTGAGTTTGCTATAAATTTAAAAACAGGATTTTTAGTAAGCTGTTCTTTTTCTGAGGAATAGAAAAGTTTTTCTTCTTTTAAACGCTAAACCAAAACTGCTATCTTTCATGCAGAAAACTATTATATGTAATTTGAAACATGAAACAAACAATTACCAAAAGCAATAAAAATGTAGAAATTCTGAATTTGCTAATTGCAAATGGGTTTTATAACGGATACGTCAGAACTGAAAAGTTTGAATTAATGCGGAATCGTTTTCCAAATAATCATAGAATTATTGGAATTGCGAATGATACTGGAAATTACGAACTAAAATTTGACTTTAAACCACCGATGAACATTATTGCAAAATTTTTACTCGCGCTTGGAATTTTAGTTTCTATAATTTCACTGATAAAAGGCAATTGGGTGATTCCTGTTGTTTTAGTTGTTTATGGATTAATAGTAGTGATTGATTTTAAATTAAAAGAGAAAAAAGAAATAAATATTTTGACGGATAAACTTTTGGAATTCCACAAAACTGAACCTAATTAAATAAAATTCTACCAAAGAAAGCTTCACCTTAAAAAAATCCTGTAACTTTAGTTTCGAAAATTAATTACTATGAATTCTGAACAAGAATTGTTGTACACACTTGCGCTTCAAAAAACAGCAAAAGTGGGTGATATACTCGCTAAAAAACTCATAAGACATTGTGGAAACGCAGAAGCCGTTCTCAAAGAAAAGAAAGATAAATTACTCAAAATAGACGGAATTGGCACGTATGCTTTATCAGATTTACATAATTCTAAAAATTTAAAATTAGCTGAAAAAGAGTTAGCGTTCATTCAAAAAGAAAACATTAAGGTTCATTATTTTTTGGATGAAACCTATCCAAATCGATTGCTACATTGCGCGGATAGTCCAATTTTACTATTTCAGAAAGGAAATGCAGATTTGAACGCTTCCAAAATGATTAGTATTGTCGGCACACGAAAAGCTACCACGTACGGAATTGATTTTTGCAAAAAATTAATTGAAGATTTATCACCAATTCAACCAACAATTGTTTCTGGTTTTGCTTACGGAATTGACATTGTTGCGCAACGTGCCGCGGTAAAAAATAACGTTCCAACGATTGGCTGTTTGGCGCATGGATTGAATCAAATATATCCGAAGGTTCATGAAAAATATATGAAAGGTGTACAAGAAAATGGTGGTTTTGTCACCGACTTTTGGAGTACTTCCAATCCAGATCGTGAAAATTTCTTAAAACGAAATCGATTAATCGCAGGAATGACGCAAGCAACAATTGTCATAGAATCTGCCGAAAAAGGCGGAAGTTTAGTGACGGCGCATATTGCAAATTCGTATAACAGAGACGTTTTTGCAGTTCCGGGAAGAGTTGGCGATTCGCAAAGTATTGGTTGTAATAATCTCATCAAACAACAACGCGCGCACCTTTTAACGTCTGCGGCAGATATTTTATATTTATTAGGTTGGGAATTGGAAACGGCAACAATTCAACCTGTACAAAAACAATTATTTGTAGACTTAAATACAGAAGAAGCTTCCATTCATTCATATTTGCAAGAAAAAGGACAAACGGTTTTGGATAGTATTGCATTGGAATGCAAATTGCCAATTCATAAAGTAGCACCAATTCTATTACAAATGGAAATGAAAGGTGTTATAAAACCATTGCCAGGAAAATTATTTGAAGCCGTTTAGAAATTGTAATATGTTGATGTTAAGCAAATAAATAGTATATTTAATCTGAAAATAACTAATAAATATAAAGATGAAATCAGTTTCTTTTTGTTTACTTTTTTTAAGTGTGAATTTTCTTTTTAGTCAAATCAAACTAAAAAGCCCAGAGGAATTAATGAGCAGTAGAATTCATATAAGCTCTCAAACACCTGTGAAAGATCAAGGAAACGGAAATTCATGCAGTGCTTTTGGAGTTGCTGCCGCTTTGGAAACCTTGCCAAATATGCCTAAAGATATTAGTGAAAACTTCTTGTATACGGCTCAAAAATATGAACAATTCGATACCAACAATACAATTACGAGAGGAACTTTTTTAAAAGCATATGTTACTTCATTGCCAAAATATGGCATTCTTACAGAAGCGGAATTGCCATATCCACAAATAGCAGCTTCAAAATGGGAAGATCATGAATCAGAAGTTCTGAAAATATTAAAGGAATCACCAACTGGACCAGTATCTTTTATATATAAATACAAATCTATTGCTAAATTTCTCAACTTGGATTCCTATGAATATATGGATAGAATGCAAAGTAAGAACATCGAACGTATTAAATGCTTGTTGGACAATGGCGTAAAAGCAATTCCAGTTTCCTATGAATTATACATGCCAGCTTGGGAAAAATTTCAAGCTACAAAATACACCACAATTACACCAGATAAAGGCTATTTTTTGAGAGGTTTTAATCAAAAACAAGTAACATATAGTGATATGAAAAAAGCAATTGTTAATCTTAATGATAAGATTAATAGTGGACAAATTGTTTTAGAACGCACCGTTGTACCAACAAAAAATTATAATCCATATGGCGGACATGTAGTTGCAATTGTTGGGTACGATTCAGAAGGATTTATTATTAAAAATTCGTGGGGAACAGATTGGCGTTATTATGGATACGAACGCATCAGTTATGATTATCACGAACTTTTTGCGTACGAAGCGTTGGCTTTGAAAAAAGTAAGTTTTAAAAAGTGATTCTAGGGAATACATTTTCTTCTTTTCCGCAGTATAACAGGGATTTTTCGTTAAGAATTTTTGAAGCCTTGGAAAAAATTTAGAAAAATCACTGTGGTTTTAATTTTTCCCATAAAGGAAAATTAAAAATACCTCTGGAAAAGTGCACTTTCTTTTGTTTCTTTTTTTTGTGCGAGCAAAGAAAACGAAAATAAAAAACTGAATTTGAGTATTTTAAAAATACTATAGTAAGTGTTTTCAAAATTTCATTTGAATGAATCTCGCATTAAACTATTCATGTATATTGTATTCTAAACAAACTTAATAACCAACTTTTTTTCGAACTCTAGCTAACACTTCATTCGCAACTTTCTTAGCTTTTTCAGCACCAATTGCCAAAGCGGCATCAATTTCATTTTTGTTTTCTATATAATGATTGAAGCGTTCGCGCTCGGTAGCAAATCTTTCAACAACAACTTCGTAGAAAGCTTGTTTGGCGTGTCCGTAACCGTAATTTCCGCCCAAATAATTTTGACGCATTTCTGCGATTTGAGCTTCACTTGCTAATAATTTATACAATGCAAACACGTTATCTTTATCAGGATCTTTCGGATCTTCCATCGGCGTACTATCCGTTTGGATTCCCATAATTTGTTTGCGTAGTTTTTTATCGGTCTGAAAAATATCAATCACGTTATTTTTACTCTTGCTCATTTTAGCACCGTCAGTTCCAGGAATCAACTTGGTGTCTTTTTGAATTTTAGCTTCAGGCAATACAAAAGTTTCGCCTAATTTTTCATGAAAACGCGTGGCAACATTACGTGTAATTTCTATATGTTGTTCTTGATCTTTCCCTACGGGAACAATCTCAGCATCATATAATAGAATATCTGCAGCCATTAACATTGGATACGAAAACAAACCTGCATTTACATCTTCCAAACGATCTGCTTTGTCTTTAAAACTATGCGCTAATTTTAATCGATTAAACGGAAAAAAACAACTCAAATACCAAGAAAGTTCTGTTACTTGTGGCACATCACTTTGGCGATAAAATACCGTTTTATTCACATCTAAACCAAATGCAAGCCATGTTGCCGCAGTTCTGTATGTGTTTTCGCGAAGTGTTTCTCCATCTTTTATCTGCGTAAGCGAATGCATATCAGCAATAAACAGAAAAGAATCATTTTCCACACTTTTAGCCATTTCTATTGCAGGAACAATTGCTCCTAAAATGTTGCCTAAATGTGGTGTTCCTGTGCTTTGAATTCCAGTAAGTATTCTAGCCATGAGTAGTTGTAATTATTGAATTTTAGCAAATGTACTTCTTTTGAAATCACTACTGAAAATTTCATAAAAATAATTTCTGAACACATTTTCGAAACTTTAATGTATTTTTGACACTTATGATTACTTTCATACGCAATATTGGAATTGTTATTTGGCGCATTTGGTTTTACTTTTTGGTGCTATTTCCTATACTTATATTTTTCCCAATACTACTATTATTGACAACTTCAGAAAAACTATATCCGCAGTTTTTTTGGTTTGCTAGAAACTTTTGGGCGCGTCCAATTTTATATGGAATGGGCTTTTTTCCTAAGTTTAAACAAGAAGAAGAAATTGTACAAGGAAAAAGTTATATGCTCGTTGCAAATCATACGAGTATGACAGATATTATGTTGATGCTTCTTGCGTCTAAAAATCCATTTGTTTTTGTCGGAAAAAAAGAACTCGTAAAGATTCCTGTTTTTGGTTTTTTCTATAAACGTACGTGTATTTTGGTAGATAGAGGAAGCATGGCAAGTAGAAAAGCGGTCTACGACAGCGCACAAAAACGTCTCAATCAAGGTATGAGTATTTGTATCTTCCCGGAAGGGAAAGTGCCAGAAGAAGATGTTGTATTGGATGAATTTAAAGATGGCGCATTTCGGTTGGCAATTGAACACCAAATTCCTGTAGTACCAATGACGTTTGTGGATAATAAGAAACGACTTTCATATACATTTTTTAGTGGTTCGCCAGGACGCATGCGCGTAACGATTCATAAATTTTTGAGTACTGAAGGCTTGAAAGTTGAAGATAAAAGAGAAATTAGTAAAACGGTAAGAGACATAATTTTAACAGAACTTACGGCACACGGAAGTTTATAAAAAAATAAAAAATCGTCTTTCCTATAAAAATAAGAAAAACGATTTTTGGCAAGCATCTCTGCTTTTAAGGTATATGGCGTATACCTATCAACTAAAAAACTAAAACCTAAAACTGACTCCTGTATAAACGCCTACTGAATAAGGTTTAAAGTTGCCAGTATTTCCTGAAAATGTATTTAACTGATATTTTAGCATTGGCTCTAAGTTGAACTCTAATTGTTCCGAAATTTTATAATCGATTCCGATGCCAATATTTGTACTAAAACTCACATCATTTATATTGGTTGCTTCTCCAATTTCTGCGACTATTTCTGGAGAATCTAATATGATACTATTTTCTGTTAAGAGCAATGTGCTTACACCGCCAATAACGTTGATTCCTAATTTTTTATCGAGTACAGCATATTTTAATTCCACGGGAACTTCAATATAACTCATGCGCTGATTCAAGTTTCCTTCAATTTGCTTTTCAAAAATAGAAGATTCACTTGTTGGTAATTGATATTGTGAATACACAATAGTTGATGGCGCTTGTCTGTCTTTAAGATCAAACGAAGCTCCATTAGTTCTGAAAGCAATAGTTGTTAAATCATTTCCATTAATAGATGGTACAAGCGCAATATCTTGCGTACTATAACTATAATCTACTTTGTGAATTCCTGAACGAATTGTAAGTCTTTTTGAAACATCATACCCAACATTGACACCATAACTTAGATTTACATCTCCGGCTTTTGTATTGTCTGCAAATGTTTCATCAATTGGTGAGCCATTGCTAAGACTATTGTAATAGATAGGCGAAGCATTTGGCGAAATTGTCCATTTTTTACGCTTCACTTCGGCTACTTCGGACTCTTTTTCTAAATCGTGCAAATCATTAATAACGTCTAATAATGACTTTTTAATGAGATCATCTTTTTTCACTTCTGCAACTGCTGTTTCTATAATTGAAGTTTCAGTATCAGTTGTTTTTGTAGCGTTTGTTGCTGATGAATTTGATGTGTTTGAAGCGTTTGTTGAATTGTTCGGATCATTTTGTGCAACAGTAGACGAATTTGAGTTTGTAACTGCGTTTTTATTTGTTTTCGAAGAATTCACGCCATTCTGAACATCATTATTATTTTCAGAAGTTTTAGTTCCGTTGTTGTTATTTTGCGTTACTGTAGTTGAACCTAAAACATAATCACCATTTCCAACTTTATAATTTCCATTATTAGATCGGTTATTTGGCGTTTGCTGATTCGTATTTGTTGAATTTTTATTTTCTGGCGAACTAGTATTAGTTACTGCATTCTCGTTCGTAATCAAAGTACGATTCTTGATCTTATTTGTAGTAACATTATTGTTTGAAGATTCTTGCGAAGCCGAATTTGTAGTTGTTCCATTTTGTTGTGCAACACCATTTTCATTCGCAATACGTTCTTGATCGTTTATAATTTTATTAGAAGATGAATTGTTTGGATCATTTGATGAATTTTGCTCAGAATTTATATCGGTTAATTTCGAATTTGACGTTGTTCCGTTATTGTTTTCATCGAGATTTGAATCTTTCTTCGTTGTTTCCGTAGTTTGTTCGTCCGAATCAATTTCAGTTCCATCAGAATTCACAAATTCATTCCCTACAAAAAACAATAAAGCAATTGCAGCGGCAATTCCGGCGGCTTTGTATAACCAAGGAAGAAATATGACGCCTTTTCTCTTTTTCTCAGCTTCTTGTGCGTCTAGCTTATCGGAAATTTTATCCCATAAGGCAGAATCGGGTGACGCTTCAAAATCTTCGAAGGTGTCCCGAAACAGGTTGTCTATTTTTTTTTGATCACTCATTGATGGCGATTTTTTTTTTAAACGTTTCTACTTTAGTCTTCAAAATCATTCTGGCTCTAGCCAAATTAGATTTAGAAGTTCCTTGCGAAATGCCTAACATTTCAGCAATTTCTTGATGCGAATAATCATCAAGCACATATAAATTGAATACCAATCGATACCGATCTGGTAATTCTTGAACGATGCTCAGTAAAAAATCTAATGAAACATCTTCTTCATAAACGGTTACTGGTCTTTCTTCCAACACGCGTTCATTTATAACTTCAAAAACACCTTTACTTCTATATTTTTGAAGTACGGTGTTTACGGTAATTCTTCTAAGCCAACCTTCAAACGAACCTTTAAAGTTGTATTGACTAATTTTTTCAAAAATAACCATAAAACTATCTTGCAAATTATCTTCCGCTTCAAGCTTGTTCCGAGAGTACTTTAAGCTAGTCGCGTATAATTTTTTAACATATAAACTATACAGTTGAGCTTGAGCATCACGGTTGTTATTCTTACATTTATGTATGAGCTGTTCTAAACTCACTCGGTTTGTTGGTTTTAGTAACTTAAATTAATTGGTAACAGGCACTTCATATATTAAATACATATCTTGTCCATTATCATCTTTGCCTTGCCAAAACTTAAATGTATAGGAATTTGTATCAAGCACGCTAAAACTGAATGATTTTGATTGAAAATCATCTTCAAGCGTTTCGCAATCACTTCCAAGTGTCACAAAATTTATAACAGCCACATTTCGGACGTTATTATCTTCTGGTACATATTGAAAACTACTAAACGAATGACATGTTGTTGGACGTTTATAAGTTACGGTAATTATGTGCGTTTCTCCAAAATTAAATTCAGTAGGTATTTCTACGGTTTCTATTGGAATAAACTCAATTTGAAAATCTGCCGCGCTGTCGTCAACGGAGCACGAATTAAATAGTGTTACACACACTAATGAGACTAAAAATACTATCTTTTTCATAATCGATAATAAGCTACTTTGTCAAGTAGATGATAAAAAGTGCAAATGGTTGCGTCTAAAAACATAAAAAATCCCGAAAAGGGATTTTTTATGAATTCGTTTACCCTTTTGGGCTTAAGCAAAAATTAGAAATTTTCAGTTCTATTGAATATTTTTTTGAGTTGCATAGCATAGCTACGGAAAGAAATATATACAAATACTGAGCTAAAAACAACAATTTTTTAGCAAATTAGAAAAGGGTAAACGTGTTCATTATTAACTATTTGCAATAGCGGCTTTAATTTTTATTTCCAGTTCTTCAAGCAACTCTGGATTATCTTGTAGTAATATTTTTACTGCGTCTCGTCCTTGTCCAAGTTTGGAATCTCCATAACTAAACCAAGATCCGCTCTTTTTTATAATTTCGTAATTCACACCGATATCTAAAATTTCTCCAACTTTAGAAATTCCTTTACCATACATGATATCAAATTCTACCATTTTAAATGGTGGCGCTACTTTGTTTTTTACAACTTTTACACGGGTTTTATTTCCCATTACTTCTCCGTCTGTGGTTTTTATCTGTGTAGAACGTCTAATATCCAAACGTACAGAAGCATAAAATTTTAATGCATTTCCACCAGTTGTAGTTTCAGGATTTCCGAACATCACACCAATTTTTTCACGCAATTGGTTAATGAAAATCACTGTACAATTTGTTTTACTAATAGAAGCAGTTAATTTACGAAGTGCTTGCGACATTAAACGTGCATGCAATCCCATTTTAGAATCTCCCATTTCTCCTTCAATCTCGCTCTTTGGTGTCAAAGCAGCAACAGAGTCAATTACAACAATATCAATTGCTCCAGAACGGATTAAATTATCAGTAATTTCTAAGGCTTGTTCTCCGTGATCTGGTTGAGAAATAATTAAATTGTCAATATCAACACCTAAGTTTTCAGCATAAAAACGATCAAAGGCATGTTCTGCATCAATAAAAGCTGCAATACCACCTGCTTTTTGAGCTTCCGCTATAGCATGTAATGTTAAGGTAGTTTTCCCAGATGATTCCGGACCATAAATCTCCACAACTCTTCCTCGTGGATATCCACCAACACCTAAGGCAATATCTAATCCTAAAGATCCTGAGGAAATGGCATCTATATCCACAATGGGTTGATCGCTCATTTTCATCACAGTACCTTTACCGTATGTTTTATCTAACTTATCTAACGTAAGCTTTAATGCTTTTAATTTTGCTTCTTTTTCTGAACTCATGATATCAATTTTTCTATTAATTAGAATACTGCTAAATTACTATTTCTTTTTACCGTAAACAATTCGCCTCTTCGGATTTTCATCAAAAAACATTGAAAATAATCACATATTGGACGCAACCTTTTTGAAAACTCTGTATCTAATATGTAAAATTGCTTATTAAATTATGAGAATCTTGAAAAAAACTATATTCCAAAAAAGGGATAATGCTTCGGTTTCAGTTTATGGGAACTGTAAGCTAGACGGTGGCTAACTTCATTGTTAATTCTATTTTACAATAGAAAATTTTTATATTAACAATGAATTAGCTAGTAAAAGTGCTTCTATATAAATAGAGGCACTTTTATTTTCCCCGTAGTTGCAGTAAAAACTATTTTCAACTACTCAAAAAGCACTACTTTAGTCTTCATTTCGCTTAATCTCGTCACTCTTTTTTTTCCAATTCCATCAACTGACAAATATAATTTAGCCTCTTTTATAAATTATAAAATTAAAGATACAGCATACTTTTCAATATCACTTTATAAAATTTGTAAGCGTAGCTATTTGTTTATAAGCGTTGTTGTTTTTGAATAAAATGTAATATAGTAAAAATTGATATGCATCTAAAAACTAATTACAACTACTATACGGAGTGCTACATGTACTAAAAGGCGCATTATTACAATTAATACCAATATTAGGGTTTTGATATCCTACAACATTATTATCGGTACTCGAAATCCAAATGGTTCTACATACACCACTAGGTCTGTTTCCTTCATTAATTTTAATACTGTATTGGACAGGATTTGGATTAATTAATACAACTGACTCGATATATGCCACATGTCCTGCGGAAATTCCCGTGTCCATAATTATAGCAGATCCAACAGCTGGCGTACATGAGTTAATTAATTTCTTTTTCCCACCTAAGCATCCTGTGTTAGTCCACTTATAAGTTATGTTACATCCAGAATTAACAGGCATTAAACGATTGTCAAATGAGCGTACATGATATACACAGTTGTTGCAATCAGCTTCTGTGAGCGATTCTTCTCCAGGAGAATAATAATCCATAATGGCAAGAATTTGCTCATTAGTCAAATCTTTAAAGCGCTCATCATCCGAAAGGTCTGTAAAAGATTTACTCAAATCTATTCGGTAATACTCAAAATTTATTGTTGTTTCGTTCTCACTCTCTACAGCAGCAATAGTATCACTACTACAATTTATAAAAAGGAAGGTTGCTACTAAGAACGTTCCTACTCCTAAAATCATTTTATTAATTTTCATAAGGTTATTTTTTAGTTATACTTAAAAATAAGAAATATCAATGCTAAAAAAGTAAGCTGTTTCCGTATTTTTTGTACGTGTAAAGCAGAAAATATTTATAAACGTATTTTTTGAAACGTTAAAATTTTTGATTTTCTATTCAAAACGGCAAATCTTAAAATGATATACCGGTAGTTCATTGAAAAAATGTATTTTTGCCCTGAAATCATACACTTTTAAACTTAAAAAAATTGATATAGCATGCAACTGTACAATAAATTAAGTGCTAAAGAAAGAGCCGAACTTATCGAAAAAGCTGGTAAGGATCGTATGACAATATCTTTCTATAAGTACGCTAACATCGGAAATCCTGAAATTTTACGAAATCACTTATTTATTAATTGGGACAACATAGACGTCTTGGGAAGAATTTATGTTTCGTACGAAGGCATCAACGCGCAACTTTCTGTGCCAGCCGAAAATTTTAATGCGTTCAAAGAACATATAGATACAATTTCATTTCTAGAAAATGTGCGACTCAATGTAGCAATAGAACATAATAATATGTCTTTCTTAAAGCTAAAAGTGAAAGTTAGAGATAAAATTGTTGCTGACGGATTGGAAGACACTAGTTTTGACGTTACCGAAAAAGGTGTACACGTTGGCGCGGAAAAGTTTAATGAATTATTAGATGATGAAAACACGATTTTGGTTGACATGCGGAACCATTACGAAAGCGAAATTGGTCATTTTCAAGGCGCAATAACGCCAGATGTGGACACATTTCGTGAATCATTACCTATCATAGAAGACGATTTATCAGCTCACAAAGAAGATAAAAACCTTGTCATGTATTGTACAGGCGGAATTCGTTGCGAAAAAGCAAGTGCATATTTCAAACACAAAGGTTTCAAAAAAGTATTTCAGCTTGAAGGCGGAATTATTAATTATGCACGACAAGTAGAAGCGCAAGAATTAGAAAACAAATTCATTGGTAAAAATTTTGTGTTCGATCACCGAAAAGGCGAACGTATCTCAGATGATGTTATTGCCAACTGTCATCAATGTGGAAACTCGTGTGACGAGCATGTAAACTGCGCTAACGAAGCCTGTCATTTACTATTTATTCAATGTAAATCGTGTGCCGAAAAAATGGACGATTGCTGTTCTGACCAATGTAAAGAAGTACACAATTTACCAGTAGAAATGCAAAAAGAACTCCGCAAAGGAAAAGAAGTAAGTAACAAAATTTTCAAAAAAGGAAGATCGGAAGTGTTAAAGTACAAAAAGTAGATTTCCAATGCTACGGAAATAATCCTATCTTTACATCTTTAGAGAAATTTATGAACCCTATATCTGCAAACCCGAATTTGCAGATTCTATATATACAAATATGAGTTGTAACAGTTGTTCCACTGGTAAAGATGGTCAACCACGCGGTTGCAAGAGCAATGGTACTTGCGGAACCGATAGCTGTAATAAGCTAACGGTTTTCAATTGGTTATCAAATATGTCGTTACCAAGCAGTCAAGAACCTTTTGATTGTATTGAAGTGCGCTTCAAAAACAGTAGAAAACATTTTTATAGAAACACAGAAAATCTAACGCTAAGTATTGGAGATATTGTGGCTACAGAAGCTTCTCCCGGACATGATGTCGGAATTGTAACGCTTACCGGAGAATTGGTACGAGTGCAAATGAAGAAGAAAAAAGTAAGTGTTGACAGTGAAGAAGTCAAAAAAGTATACCGAAAAGCGTCTCAAAAAGATATTGATGTTTGGTCAAGATCAAGAGATAGAGAAGAAGAAATAAAAAAGCGTGCCCGCGAATTGGCAATTGCTTTAAAATTACATATGAAAATCTCGGATGTAGAATTTCAAGGAGATGCATCAAAAGCTACGTTTTATTACACTGCGGAAGATCGTGTAGATTTTCGTCAACTAATTAAAGATATGGCAAAAGCATTCAGTATTCGTATTGAAATGCGTCAAATTGGTTTTCGTCAAGAAGCCGCTCGCTTAGGTGGAATTGGCTCTTGTGGACGCGAATTATGTTGTTCTACTTGGTTAACCGATTTTAGATCTGTAAATACGGCTGCCGCCAGATATCAGCAACTTTCGTTAAATCCCCAAAAATTAGCAGGACAATGCGGAAAGTTAAAATGTTGTTTAAATTTTGAATTAGATGCGTATCTAGAAGCACTAAAGCAATTTCCAAAAAGCGACGTAAAACTCTACACCGAAAAAGGAACGGCAGTTTGTCAAAAAACAGACATCTTCAAAGGACACATTTGGTATGCGTATGAAGGTGAATGGATGAATTGGCACAAGCTAACTACAGATCAAGCGAATGAAATCATCGCGCAAAACGCAAAAAAAGAAAAAGTAGCAAGTTTAGAAGAATATGCTATAGAACTTGATGAAGAAGATACTAAAACAGACTTTGAAAACGTTGTAGGGCAAGATAGTCTTACGCGATTTGATAAAAAACCCACTCGAAACCGAAAGAAAAGAGGAACTCAAAACAAAAACAGACGTCCAAATACAAATCCTAGCAATAAAACTAGAAGTAGTGTACCTGCGAAAAGAAGTAGTACTGCGAAAAGTAGTACTAATGAAAAAAGTAACGATACTACAAAAAACACTAGTGGAACTGCTAAAAGAAGTACTGGCACAGCAAACAAGAATAACAACAGACGTAAAAAACCTAATAGAAATGCAAACCCAAAGTAAAATCGCATTTTTTAGCTGTATTCTTTGTGTAACACTATTTATTTCTTGTGACGGTAATCGTGTTTTTGACCAATATGAAACCGTTGGAAAATCTTGGGACAAAGACACCTCTTTAACTTTTAAATTTCAACAGCCAGACAGCACAAACAGCTACAATTTGTTTGTGAACGTGAGAAATACAAATGAATATGAATTTCAGAATTTGTTTCTCATTGTAAACATGAACTTTCCAAATGGAAATGTTGTTACAGATACGTTAGAGTATGAAATGGCAACACCAAAAGGAGAATGGCTTGGTACAGGATTTACAACAACCAAAGAAAGTAAACTTTGGTACAAACCAAATGTGCGTTTCCCGTACAAAGGAATGTACGAAGTTGAGATCCAACAAGCGATGCGGAAAATTAATGAACCCAATGGAGTCCAAAGCTTAAAGGGAATCTCAGAGGTCGGCTTTAGAATAGAAAAAAAATAGTGCAAACAACGTATTGAAATGGCAAAAAAGCAAGTCAAAAAAGAACAAGAAAATCCTTCGTATGCTAAAAAAATCATCAAGTGGTTTTGGATCGTATTCGCAGGTGGAATTACAAGCATATTCCTATTATTTTTATTAGCTTCTTGGGGAGCTTTAGGAGAAATGCCTTCTTTTGAAATCTTAGAAAATCCGCAAACAAACTTAGCAAGTCAAATATTATCCTCTGACGGAAAAATATTGGCAAAATACTATTTGAATGACAATAGAACACCTGTTGGTTATAAAGAGTTGCCAAAAGAATTAGTAGAGGCATTAATTGCTACGGAAGATGCACGTTTTCACAATCATTCAGGCATTGATGTCCGCGGAACCATAAGAGCATTTGCTTTTTTAGGAAGTAAAGGTGGCGCAAGTACAATTTCTCAACAGTTGGCGCGTCAATTATTTGTGGGAGAAGGTTCTAAAAATCTTCCAGAACGACTCATTCAAAAAATCAAAGAATGGGTTATTGCAACACGTTTAGAGCGTCAATATACCAAAGAAGAAATTATTGCCATGTATTTAAACATCTATGACTACGGTAATAATGCAGATGGAATTCGCTCTGCGGCGAGAATATATTTTGGAAAAGAACCAAAAGATTTACAAATTCAAGAATCTGCTATGTTGGTCGGAATGTTCAAAAATTCCTCACTCTACAATCCTAGAAGAAATCCTGAAGGTGTAAAAAACAGAAGAGATGTTGTATTAGCGCAAATGTACAAATACGACTATATCACAGAAAAAACGAAAGACTCTTTACAGAAATTGCCACTAGCATTAGATTACAATCCAGAATCGCATAATGAAGGGTTAGCAACATATTTTAGAGAACACTTAAAAGGTTTCTTAAAAACATGGATTAGCGAAAACCCAAAAGCAGGTGGCGGAAAATACAATATCTACCTTGATGGATTAAAAATATATACCACTATTGATTCGCGCATGCAACAATATGCTGAAGAATCTGTGGAAGAACACATGACAAAATTACAAGCAGAATTTTATCATCAAAACACAAAAGATAGAAACAAAAATGCGCCATTTGCCAAAGATGTTGAGCAAAAATCTATTGACAATGTATTAAATAGAGCTATAGAAAATTCAGAGCGTTGGAAAATCATGAAAAAAGAAGGAAAATCTGAAAAGGATATCCTTGCTTCATTTGATAAAAAAACACCAATGACATTATTTTCGTGGACGGAGAAAAACAATCGTATTGATACCATCATGACGCCACGTGATTCTATCCTCTACTCAAAATTCTTTTTGCGTGCTAGTTTTATGTCATTAGAACCACAAACAGGACAAGTAAAAGCTTGGGTTGGCGGTATAAATTACCGAAACTTTAAATACGATATGGTAAAACAAGGAAAGCGTCAAATAGGTTCTACATTCAAGCCATTTGTATATGCTACCGCGATAGACCAATTACACTTATCACCTTGCGATTCTATGCCAAATGGACCTTTCTGTATTGAAACAGGTAAATATGGGTTGCTAGAACCTTGGTGTCCTAAAAATTCTAACGGCGATTACGAAGGTATGAGAACTCTTAAAAGCGCATTAGCAAACTCTGTAAACACGGTAACTGCACGTTTGATGGATAGAGTTGGACCTGCAAACGTTCGGTCATTAGCACAACGACTAGGTGTAGAATCTGAAATACCAGAAGTGCCATCAATTGCATTAGGAACACCAGATATTACCTTATATGAAATGCTTGGTGCATACGGAACTTTTGTAAATAAAGGTGTATACGTAAAACCTGTTATAGTAAGTAGAATAGAAGATAAAAACGGAACTGTTTTATACGAATTTGTGCCAGAAACTAAAGATGTATTAAGCGAAGAAGTAGCGTACACCGTTGTAAACCTTATGGAAGGTGTAACACAAAGTGGTTCAGGAGCAAGATTGCGCAGTAAAGGAGCAAATAAGTGGAATCCTATGTACGACGAAATCATCACAGGATATCCGTACGAATTCAAAAATCCAATTGCAGGAAAAACAGGAACTACTCAAAATAACAGTGATGGTTGGTTTATTGGAATGGTACCAAACCTAATTTCTGGAGCTTGGGTTGGTGGAGAAGATCGTCAAATACGTTTTGAAAGAACTAAATACGGGCAAGGAGCATCAATGGCATTGCCGATTTGGGGATTATTCATGAAAAAATGTTATGCAGATGAATCACTAACAGTTTCAAAAGATAAATTTCCTGAGCCAGACGAATTGACTATTAATGTAGATTGTTCTAAAACGACTACAAAAGCTGATGATGGCACCAAAAATCCTAACGGCAATGATAAGTTAGATGGAATAGACTTTTAATAATCCTCAAATTATTCTAAAAAATAAGAGACATCTTTTGAAAATTTCGTAATTTTCAATCAAAATATTGATTGATGATTAACAAAAAGATAGATACAGTACAACAAGCAGTAGCAGGCGTAAAAGATAATATGACATTGATGCTTGGTGGTTTTGGTTTGTGCGGAATTCCCGAAAATGCAATTGCCGAATTGGTAAAACTTGGCGTAAAGAATCTTACGTGTATTTCAAATAATGCAGGTGTGGACGATTTTGGTTTAGGCTTTCTATTACAACAGCGTCAAATCAAAAAAATGATTTCTTCTTATGTGGGAGAAAATGATGAATTTGAGCGTCAAATGCTTTCTGGAGAACTTGATGTAGAACTCACTCCACAAGGAACGTTGGCAGAAAAATGTCGAGCAGCACAAGCAGGATTTCCAGCATTCTACACGCCAGCAGGCTACGGAACAGAAGTCGCTGAAGGAAAAGAATCAAGAGAATTTAACGGAAAAATGTACATCTTGGAAAAAGCGTACGAAGCAGATTTTGCATTTGTAAAAGCTTGGAAAGGTGACGAAGCAGGAAACCTAATCTTTAAAGGAACTGCCCGAAACTTTAATCCATGTATGTGTGGCGCGGCAAAAATTACGGTTGCTGAGGTAGAAGAATTAGTGCCTGTGGGCGAATTAGATCCAAATCAGGTACATATTCCAGGGATTTTTGTACAACGGATTTTTCAAGGAGAGAACTATGAAAAAAGGATTGAACAACGGACGGTTCGAACTAAAAGTTAATTTGAAAATGTGTCAATTTGAAAATTTGAAGATTGGTTTTTATAGAACCTTTTGAAATGTTGACTTTCTTTTTGTTATTTAATTTGATGATTTGAAAATGTGTCAATTTGAAAATGATACTTAGAAAGAACCATTATGATTAGAGATTGTCATTTTATTCTAGAAGTTAATTTGATGATGATTTAATTTGAAAATTTGAAAATGTGTCAATTTGAAAATGATACTTAGAAAGAACCATTGTGATTACAGATTGTCATTTTATTCTAGAAGTTAATTTGATGATGATTTAATTTGAAAATTTGAAAATGTGTCAATTTGAAAATGATACTTATAAGAACCATTGTGATTACAGATTGGTATTTTATTCTAGAAGTTAATTTGATGATGATTTAATTTGAAAATTTGAAAATGTGTCAATTTGAAAATGATACTTAGAAAGAACCATTGTGATTACAGATTGTCATTTTATTCTAAAAGAACCATTTTCAAATCAAAAAAGGTAGTTAAAGATTCAAAAGGAAATAGATTTAAAAAAAAGGTTATTAAATAGAAAAGCATCACCAAATTTTCAAATCGTCACATTTTCAAATTGAAAAAAGGTAGTCAAAGATTCAAAAGGAAATAGATTTAAAAAAAAGATTATTAAATAGAAAAGCATCATCAAATTTTCAAATCGCCACATTTTCAAATAAAAAAAGGTACTCAAAGATTCAATAGGTAGTAGATTTAGAAAAAAGGTTATTAAATAGAAAAGCATCATCAAATTTTCAAATCGCCACATTTTCAAATTATAAAAGATAAATAAAGATTCAAAAGGTAGTAAGTTTAGAAAAAAGGTTATTAAATAGAAAAGCATCATCAAATTTTCAAATCGCCACATTTTCAAATTATAAAAGGTAAATAAAGACTCAAAAGGTAGTAGATTTAGAAAAAAGGTTATTAAATAGAAAAGCATCATCAAATTTTCAAATTACCACATTTTCAAATTAAAAACAGAAATATCATCAAACAGAAATCATAAAAAACATGTTGGATAAAAATGGAATCGCGAAAAGAATCGCAAGAGAAGTAAAAGAAGGTTACTACGTAAATTTAGGAATCGGAATCCCAACGCTAGTTGCTAACTTTGTTAGAGACGATATTGAAGTTGAATTTCAAAGTGAAAATGGAGTACTCGGTATGGGACCTTTTCCGTTTGAAGGTGAAGAAGATGCTGATATTATCAATGCAGGGAAACAAACTATTACAACATTGCCAGGCGCGAGTTTCTTCGATTCTGCAATGAGTTTTGCAATGATTAGAGGAAAACATGTCGATCTTACCATATTAGGAGCGATGGAAGTTTCAGAAAACGGAGATATTGCCAACTGGAAAATTCCAGGGAAAATGGTCAAAGGAATGGGTGGCGCAATGGATTTAGTTGCTTCCGCAGAAAATATAATTGTGGCTATGATGCATACCAACAAACGTGGAGAATCTAAATTACTAAAAAAATGTTCTTTGCCACTAACAGGTGTTGGCTGTGTAAAAAAGATTGTAACCAACTTAGCGGTTTTAGAAATTACTGCTAAAGGATTCAAATTATTAGAAAGAGCGCCAGGCGTTTCGGTAGAAGAAATCAAAAAAGCAACGGAAGGAAACTTACTTGTTGAAGGAGAAATTCCAGAGATGCAACTTGCATAACATTTAAAATACACAGAACCTAAAAAGCGTCATATTTTACACATATGACGCTTTTTTTATGGATTTATCAATTTTTTTTAATGTCTAGTAAAAGTAGGTTTTATAGGTAATTGGTAGAAAGGCAATAGTTTGTATTCTGAGTTAAATGTACTAATTTTCGAAAATTTTCGTGCAATTCGTCGAAAAAAATGACCTTTTGTCGTATAATTAATAAAATTTTAACACATTTGATACGTTTTCACAAATTATTGAGAGTTTCGAATTCTCAATTTCTAATAACCTAAATAATTTTTTATGAAAAATTTTACCCTACTAATATTAGCTTTTCTTTGCATGGGAGCAATGGTTGCGCAACAGCGTGATTGTTCTACTATGGATAACTTAGAATACAGAAAACAATTAGATCCTCAGTTGGAGGCACGTATGCAGCAAATTGAAGAATTTACACGGCAGCGAATCCAAGAAATGGGATCACAAGAAAGTATCACAGGAAATATAATTACTATTCCTGTTGTAGTGCATGTTATTTATAATAACGCTAATGAAAATATAAGTCAAGCACAAATTCAGTCGCAATTAGATGTGATGAATGAAGACTTTAGAAGAACAAATACTGATGCAGATACTAGATGGTCGCAAGCTGCTGATACAGAGATTCAATTCTGTTTAGCTACTGTTGACCCTAATGGAAATGCAACAACAGGTATTACAAGAAAATCTTCATCAACGACTGCATGGGGAACAAATGATGCAATGAAAAAATCTTCTCAAGGTGGAGTAGATCCTTGGAATGCAAGTGAATATCTGAATATGTGGGTTTGTAATATTGGAGGAGGAATCTTAGGATATGCACAATTTCCAGGAGGTAGTGCTGCTACTGATGGAGTTGTAATGGGACCTCAATATTTTGGAAGTAGTGCAAAAGGAACAGGTTTTTACTTATCAGCTCCTTTCGATTTAGGAAGAACTACAACACACGAAGTAGGTCACTATTTAAATTTACGTCACATTTGGGGCGATGGCGGATGTGGAGTTGACGATTTCGTATCTGATACACCAGCTTCTGATGGAGCAAACTACGGATGTGATAGTACACATGTTTCTTGTGCAAGTACTGACATGGTACAAAATTATATGGATTACTCAGATGATGCATGTATGAATTTATATACTGCTGGACAAAAAGCGCGTATGCGTGCTATATTAGATGCAGGCGGATCAAGAAGAAGCTTAGCATTATCTGACAAATGTGGTTCTGCTCCAACACCAACATGTACGGATGGAGTTCAAAATGGAGATGAAACAGGAGTAGATTGTGGTGGATCGTCATGTGCGCCATGTACAATAGACCCAACTTGTGATGATGGAATCCAAAATGGAGATGAAACAGGAATTGACTGTGGTGGATCATCATGTGCGCCATGTCAAACAGCTTGTTCAGATAATGAAGTAACGTTAACAATTACATTTGATCAATACCCAGAAGAAACTTCTTGGTCTATTGTTACTGACGGAGGAACTACGGTAGCTTCTACAAGCTATTCTGCTGCAAATGCAGACGGTTCTACGGTTACAGAAACACTTTGTTTACCAAATGACTGTTACACATTTACAATTAACGATGCGTACGGAGACGGAATTTGCTGTACATATGGAAGCGGATCGTATACATTAACAGGTCCTGATGGACAAATAAAATCAGGAGGAAGCTTTACTTCTTCTGAAGCAACTGATTTCTGTTTAGGAAGTACACCACCGCCAACACCAACGTGTGATGATGGAATTCAAAATGGAGATGAAACAGGAATTGATTGTGGTGGATCATCATGTGCGCCTTGTGCTACAGGTGGAACAACTACATTACATGAAGGATATTTTGAAAGCGGATTAGACGGATGGACTGATGGTGGAGGTGACTGTTACCGTTACAACGGAAGTCGTTCGTATGAAGGAAGCTATTCTATGCGATTAAGAGATAACTCAGGAACGCGTTCAGCAATGACCTCTGAAACATTTGACTTACGTGGATACGACCAAGTAGAATTCAAATTATATTTCTATCCAAACTCTATGGAAAATGGAGAAGATTTCTGGATTAGATATTACAACGGATCATCTTGGAGTACAGTTGCAACATATGCAAGTGGAAGTAGCTTTAGCAATGGAAATTTCTATTCTGCAACAATAACATTAAATAGTGCAGATGTAAACTTTGCGTCTAACTCACAGTTTAGAGTTCAGTGTGATGCAAGTGCAAACGCAGATCAAGTTTATATTGATCAAGTAACTGTTACTGGTATTAATGGAGCAAGAGCTACAGCTGAATCAGCAAACTCAATTCAACAATTACGTACAGGTCCACAAGGATCGGTTAGTGGAGATTTCTTAATGACACCAACAATAACACGTGGAGACATTACAATTAACCTAGCTAGTTATAACGTTAATTCATCGTATAGAGTTCTTAATTTATTAGGTCAGACTGTGAAAGCAGGAACATTGAAAAATGGAAGATTGAATGTGAGCGAATTAAAATCTGGAGTTTATTTATTAGAAGTAAGCGACGAAGAAGAGAAAATTGTTCAGAAGTTTGTGAAGCAATAAGCAATTTTCTAATACAATTTATATAAAATGTAAACTCTCAAGTGTAAAAGCTTGGGAGTTTTTTGTTTTCTCTATACAGATCAGCATATTTAAAATGTTTTACTTTCTCGTAAGCACTTTCACTTAAAAAAACAGTGATTGTTGAATTTCTTTCAAGATTCAAATGTATTTGAGTCGAACTTATAATCTTGTGTTTTTCAAGCGTTGTTGCATACTTATACAATTCAAGGTTGTATTCTGATATATTGTTCATGAATTTTTCTATGCTCTTCTAATAAAGGGTTATGATGACATGGATCTTCTGATGTCATATCTCTCAAATACGGCGCTTTTTTTATGAATTTATTAAAATTTTTAATGCCTAGTAAAAGTAGGTTTTATAGGTAATACCAATTATCACTTAAAATGCACCTAATAATTTGTTTCTATTGCGCCCATACTTCGACTAGGCTCAGTACATGTATTTCAATATAAAATAAAACCGTAACGATGCTATGCTTTGATTTTCTATTTCATCTGTACACACTATAATTCAAATTATTTTAGGCTCCTTTTAAATAATAATTGGTATAATTGGCAGAAAGGCAATAGTGAACTCATCTTGACTTTTTCTATTTCCTAAAAAATGCCTAAAATTCGCCTATATTTCAGCTATTTTCTCATGCGTAGCGATGCTATGCCTTTTAAAAATAGCTTTATCTGAACAAATTTTAACTCATTTTCGGTTAAAAACAAAAAGTCAAGATGAGTTCAGTTTATAATGTGAATTAAATGTAAATATTTTCAAAAATTTTTATGTATCTCATCGAAAAAATGAACATTTCATCGTAAAGCATATAAAAGATCAACATATTTGATAAGTTTCCACACTTAATTAAGATTTTTGAAGTGTAAATTATATACAAATTCCCTAATAGCCCATTATGAAAAATATTACCTTACTAGTACTAACTCTTTTTTGCATAGGAACAATTTTTGCGCAGGAGCGCGATTGTTCAACAATGGAAAACTTAGAATACAGAAAACAATTAGATCCACAGTTGGAGGCACGCATGCAACAAATCGAAGATTTCACAAGGCAGCGAATTCAAGAAGCGGGATCACAAGAAAGTATTACAGGAAATATAATTTCCATTCCTGTTGTAGTGCATGTTATTTACAATAACGCTAATGAAAATATTAGTCAAGCACAAATTCAGTCGCAATTAGATGTACTAAATGAAGACTTTAGAAGAACTAATACTGATACAAGTAATAGATGGTCGCAAGCTGCCGATACAGAAATTCAATTCTGTTTAGCTACTGTTGATCCTAATGGAAATCCAACAATAGGTATTACAAGAAAATCTTCACCAACTACTGCTTGGGGAACGAATGATGCAATGAAAAAATCTTCTGAAGGTGGAGTAGATCCTTGGAATACAAATCAATACTTAAATATGTGGGTTTGTAATTTAGGAAGTGGATTATTAGGATATGCACAATTTCCTGGAGGTAGTGCTGCTACTGATGGCGTTGCAATGAGTCCTCAATATTTTGGAAGTAGTGCAAAAGGAACAGGTTTTTACTTATCAGCTCCTTTCGACTTAGGAAGAACTACAACACATGAAGTAGGCCACTTTTTAAACTTACGCCATATTTGGGGTGATGGTGGATGTGGAGTTGACGATTTCGTATCTGATACACCAGCTTCAGATGGACCAAACTACGGATGTGATTCTACTCATGTTTCTTGTGCAAGTACTGACATGGTACAAAACTACATGGATTACTCAGCGGATGCATGTATGAACTTATATACTGCAGGACAAAAAGCACGTATGCGTGCAATATTAGGAACAGGTGGATCAAGAAGAAGTTTAGCGTTATCTGATAAATGTAATTCAACGACACCACCACCGCCAACACCAACGTGTACGGATGGAGTTCAAAACGGAGATGAAACAGGAGTAGATTGTGGTGGATCAGCATGTGCGCCATGTCAAATTCCAGGAGATACTTTGTTACACGAAGGATACTTTGAAAGTGGATTAGACGGATGGTCTGATGGTGGAAGCGATTGTCATCGTTATAAAGGAAAACGTTCGTATGAAGGGAAATATTCTATGCGAATAAGAGATAATTCAGGAACAAGTTCTGCAATGACTTCTGAAGAATTTGACTTAACTGGATACGATCAAGTAGAATTCAAATTCTTCTTCTATCCAAACTCTATGGAAAATGGAGAAGACTTCTGGATTAGATATTACAACGGATCTTCTTGGAATACAGTAGCAACGTATACTAGTGGAAATGACTTTACAAACAGAAGTTACTATGCTGGAATTATAACATTAAACAGTGCAGATGTTAACTTTGCGTCTAACTCACAGTTTAGAATTCAGTGTGATGCAGGTAATAATTCAGATCAAGTATACATTGACCAAGTAACCATTACAGGTATCAATGGAGGAACTGCAAGAGCAACAGTTGACGGTCTTCAGTTATCACGTACAGGACCACAAGAACCAGTTAGTGGAGATCACTTAATAACGCCAACAATAACTCGTGGAGATATTACAGTTAACTTAATTAGTTATAACATTAATTCATCGTATAGAATCTTAAATTTATTAGGTCAGACTGTGAAAACAGGAATATTGAAAGATGGAGGACGATTGAATGTGAGCGAATTAAAATCGGGAGTTTATTTATTAGAACTAAGCGACGAAGAAGAGAGAATTATTCAGAAGTTTGTAAAGCAATAAGCAATAAGCAATTTCTAATACAATTTTTATAGAAATGAAAACTCCCAAGTGTAAAAGCGTGGGAGTTTTTTGTTTTTTTAATGATGAATATTGGATCTTGATCTGCCATCAACTTTGTTAGCCTCTATAATTCGTGCAGCATAAAAAATCCCTTTTTCTTTTTCAACAATATCTAATTGTACAATTACTTTTTTCTTTTCTTTGTACAAATCAGCATGTTTAAAATGTTTTACTTTCTCGTAAGCACTTTCACTTACATAAACAGTAATTACAGAATCTTTTTCGATATTCAAAAATATAAATGGTGATCTCAATAGAGAATGTTTTTGTAATTTTTTAAATTGACGGCATAACTTTACGTTTCCATCTTCCTTATCGAAATTTTGTAATGTACTATCTATTTCACGAACCAAACTTTTATATCTTTCATCTGTTGCACCATATAAACTTGAAAATGTTATAGACATAAACGTTAAATCAGCTTCTATTCGTTGCGCGTTTAGTTCTTTAAAAAAGAAGTACGGCAATATTTTTCCTCTCGGGGAAAGATATAAGTCTCCTGCAAAAGAATATATTTTATTCCCTTCTACAATTATAATCCCAAAAAATTCATCATTACTTTTCAATAAAAACACATCGCCAGTTCCTTTATATAAGATTTCTTTTTGAAATTCTTCAATGTATAATTCTTCTAACTTTTCAAGTGTATACGCGTGATTGTTTTCTGCTAATTCTTCTCGTAAGCGATCAATCATTGCTCTGATATACTCTTCATGAACATTTCTTTGCTCTTCCGACAAAAAATTATAGTGACGTTTATATTCTGAGGTCATGTACGCATTTATTGCTGTCAAATCATGGAGATCACTAATGAAAAAATGGTTTACAAAATTATCTGCAATAGTCAAACTATTTACTTCTTGTTTTTCAGAACAAGCAATAAACAATGAGGCACATAGAAGTATAAAATATTTCATAATATAAAATTTTAAAGTTTGGCAATATAGAAATAATATCACACCTAAAACTGCCTCAGAAAGCTAGAAACGGTTTCGCCTGTGTTTTTCTGGAATGCTTTTGAAAAGGATTCTGTAGTACCAAAACCCGATTCTTTCGCCATCGCTTTTACGGTATATTTTCTGTAATTCGTATTGTTTTCTAGTTCTTGAAGACTATGTTGAATTCGTAAATCATTGATGTAATTTCGAAACGATTTTAACTTATACGTATTAATCACTTTTGATAAATATTTCGTGTTCGTTTTTAGTTGCTTAGCAAATTGATGCAAGGTGATTTTTGATATTAGGAAACCTCTTTCTCTTTCAAAAGCTTGAAGATTTTCTAAAATAGAATTCACAATTGTTTCATTAATTTCTATGTATGTTTCGTTACTTTTTTTATCATCGCTACCTGTATTTTGTTTATTTTTTTCAAGTAGTTCAATGATTTTTTTAAGATGATTGTATCCTTTCGTTTTTCGAGCGCATAACAACCCGAAAATGAGTACTAATAACAATACAATTCCTATTGATAAATAATATCTAGTTTCAAATACTTCTTGCGTGTGTAGAAGTTGCTCTATTTGTACATCTTGTTTTTGGTAAGCGTATAAACTATCAACAGTCTGTTCAAAATTTTGCTCTTTCTGTTCATTAGCATGTACAGTTGTATTACACATAAAACATGCAAATAGTATGAATGTACAATATTGAATACTTATATTTTTTAATGATTTCATATGTATTGCCCGAGAAATCGGGTAACTATTTTAATTAGATTATATTCATTTTAGAAGTTTTACCCAAAACCCAAAACCCAATATCGAATATCGATTAACGAATGTTGATTTAAGAAGTTTTAAATTCTGCTTCACGACTAACTCCCAATAAGATTAACGATTAACGAATGTTGATTTTTGATTTGAGAAGTTTACCGACAACCAATAACTCACAACTCACAACCAAAAAAACTACGTGTTTTTTCCCAACTCCTTTTCAATCTCATCATCTACTGTATTTCGTTTTTTTGTTTTTGAATTCCTCTTCATTGAATTAAAAGCATACAGATATATTATCACAGCGATTATAATCACAATAAAGATGAATACTGATAATAGCAATATGTTGTTTGATATAATTTCAATACGCATAATTCATATATTTTAATACTAAACTCAGTTAAAAAAAGCCATGCGTATAGCTGACTATGCTAATCAAAGCATGGCTTTTAAGGGTAATTATGAAAAAAAAGTGAACCTGTTTAGTGTTTCTTTTTATGGGAAAAGATGTCTGACCATGTGAGGTCTACGAGATTCCAATTGTGTTTTTTGTCTATCTCTTCTTCTAGTTGTTCTTCATCAACTTCTTTATGAGAAAATCGTATAATCAACATTGGCACCAAAATACATACGATTCCAATTATTGATTTTAAATAAAAATCACTTATAAAATTTGCCACAATCAGGTATAATCCACAAACTATCAAGATTGTTTTAATTAGTTTTTTGTCCCAAATAAAACCAGTATACATATACGCAATTCCAATTAGTGTAAACATTGCAACGTTCAGAATTTGATTCGTTTCGTCACTATAATTCAGAAACCAATTGGATATTTTTCCGATAAATACAATGGTAATTAAAATTTGAAAAATTGTAAAGAGTATTTTTTTCATTGTTAATTAGAATTTTCGTTTTTCAACTTTTTTAAACGCTCTTTATTGAGCATGGTTTGTGAATCCATGAGTTTAAAAAGTTTTAAAACCAACTTGATTCCTAAAACAATTACAGTAATGATAAATGCAATTGCAATACTAAATGCTTCAGTGCTATTTTCCATAGGCATCTGATAAGTTTTAAACAGTATGTCTGCTTACATAATTAATTATAAAAAAATATAACGAATTGTGTAAGTCCCAATAATTAGAAATAAAATCCAAAGAATTGTTTTTATAAGAAACTTCTTTAATCGTTCTTTATCATCTGATTTTATTAATAGAGTTACTGTAACAATCATAAATACTATTGTTAACGGAAATAATAGATATATCCATATATAACCAATTCCGCCATCTATTAATTTATTGTATGACAATGATATAAAAAGTAAAAAAGTGATTACTACCACACTTATCCAATAGTTAAAAAAATGTTTCATTTATTTATTAGTTAATTATTAATTACATCCTAGATCGCTTGTAGGTCTTTTACCTTGTAGAACATCTTTAACTTTCTCCCAATTAGCACGATTTGTAACAGGAGTGACGATGGTTGAACCACCACCATTTGCATTTATAAAGATACTCAACTTTTCTTGAACTGTTTCCCAAAGCTCATCTGCCTTAGAAAATATATCATCTCCAAAGACTATTCCCGCAGCAATTTCTTGAGCTCTTGAATTAAATCTGTCAACACCTCTCACATAGAAATTATATGAACCATCTGAATTTGTTTCAAAGCCAAATTGTCTAGTACCACTAACGGGATGAGAGTAATCATATGGAGCTTCCATAGTCATAAAGTTCCAATAGTTATTTGTGAATTCAGAACATACAACAACACCATCATTTCCAAAAGTATCACCGCCAACACCATTATAAGCAGGAATATCTAATTTTACTATTGCTCCTAATATGTTTGTTGTATTCCAAAGATTGGTTTCTTGCTGACAAATGCTAGGGATTTCACAATAAGGCTCAAAAGTTGATCCATTCGTAAAATTATTAATGTTTTTTCTAAAATAAACTAAAAAATCTTGTGCGTTAAATTGAGTCCCAGTTACTGGATTATTAGGAAGTGTAGTCACTTTTACTGCAAAATAATCAAGATTAAGAACTTTACCACCAGCTTCTTCAAGCGATTGTATTTGCCAATCTCCTAAAGCTGCTTCATGATTAGCATGAAGACCTTCAATTTTATCTTTTACTGTTTGTGGAGGTATATGCTGTGCAAGAGTCTGCCAATGATCTATTTGATTACAATCAATCTCTAATAAAGCAAATGGATTAGCTTCTAAAATATCTTCTACTTGTTGTTCTATATACTCTTCAAAAGTTAAGTTAGGATTAGCCATCATCTCTTCGATAGCTTCTTCCACAAAGTTCTGTGCGCTTTCATCGCATCCAACATTTTTTAAATAATTACTCATGGCTGCAGAAGAACTTCTATTTTCTTGTAACCAGTTTAGAGCTTCTTCTGATAAAAGTGGATTAAATGAATCTCCGTTCATACAATCAGTAATTATTTGTGATGGGCTTAATATAGGCGAAGTTATTACTCGGTCATCGTTATCATTATCATTATTTGGTGTTGTATTTCCACCACCAGTAGGCGAATTACTTGGGCTGCTAGGTGATCCACTTGTACTTCCACTAACAGGACAATCAGTTGTAATTATTGTATAGACTGTACAACTTGTATTTCCCGAAGTATCTTCGTGTTCGCATTCATTGTTTACATTTCCAATAGAGGATGAATGCACAAAAGTTTCTCCTGTATCGGGCGTGGTATGATATTCTGTATAATTAGTAGTACATGGCAATGACGTTTCGCCAACTATATCAGATAAGTTTACGGCAATAGACTCATACGATATCTCATACGGTGTGCGTACATGCTGAGTTAACAAAAACTCTTGTTGTTGTGAAGCTGTAAAATGATACGTCACTAAACTAGCTTCATAATTATCGGTAGTAGCATTATAAGAGAATACTAAATTCTCTAAAGCACTACTAGTGTTATTTTCACGACTTATTGGAAATGTATACGAATGTAAATCGTTTTCGGTACTTTCCACAAACTTTACAACGTCAGTATCAATCGTAAAGTTATACGTTTCGTTGTATACACTTTCGGCTAAATTACTAGATTGTAACGTTGTTAAACTTCTCATTTGGTTACTTAGTTTTGTATTGGCTTCTACATCTTGCTTGGACAATATGCTTGATTTAAAAGGGAATTCCTTTTGCAAAGCTTCATCTTGTTGTGTTTCACTCACAGTATCATGCTGACAGTTGGTCAATGACACTACAAGTGTCAAGATACATAAAAATCGAAATAAATTTCTTACTGTTTTCATTTTGGTTATTATTTTTAAATACACCTACTCATACGTTTTTCGGTTTCCACGACGTTTTGGAAAGTTTAAATGCTAAATTTTAAATGTAAAATTTCAATCTAGCGTTTCACATTTTCACTTTCACAGGAAGGATTTCCTTATGATTAAACATTTGCCGTGATGTGTATTAAAAAAATACGTATCTTTGATTTTGCAGATCGTAGGCAAATGTTTATTTGTTTATGTTAAGACTCTCGTTTTTACGAGAGTCTTTTTTGTTTTATAGCACTTCTCAATAATACTCGAAGTGACGTTTTGTAATTTTCAACCCACAACTCAAAAAACCTCTTTTCGGGTTCTATAATATTTACTTGCGGTTGTTTTATCATTATTTTCGGTTAAAAAATATAATTTACCCCTATAACAACTATTTATTTTGGGCTCAGTAAGCTTTTTTTTGGCTTGGTTAACCAATATTTGGGGTTGTTTGGTGGCTGTTAACCCTTATGCAACCGCATAATTTTTATACTGAACCCCAAATATTTTATAATCAACCAAAACTATTTTTTATGTAACCCTTTTTATTGATAAACCAACCTCAACTATTTTATAATCAACCCTAAGTATATAATGTGCAACCCTAAGTAATGTATACGAAACCCTATAAACCCAGTATTCGGTTTCTTTGCGCTATTGTTTCTTTCTTTTCTTTTAAAATTTTTAGCACACCTGCTGTGTAATGATAACCTAAAATCTTTTTGAGTTCTTTGCGCTGTTCTTTGAGTATCATGAATCCGTTGTTGGCTCTTCATCGGTATTAGCTGTTCTAGCACTTTTAGTAAACAGTACTTTCATATCTTCATACACGGTTTTGGAACCTGCTTCGTTTTCGCCTGCTAGGTAGCGCATCATTCTATAAAAACTAAGTGAATTGGTGTAATTGTCGTGATCTAGGAGGGTTTTGGTGTCTAACAATTGCTGTGCTAGGTTTTGTAGGCGTTGGGTACGCTCTTCCATTTGTTGGCGTGCGTTGTAGTCTTTGTCAAACTCGGTTTTGTCCAAAAAATTAGGAATCCAATTTGGGTGTTGTTCCATGTAGTTTTTTGCTTTGTCAACAATAAGTTTGTTTTGGTTGCCTATACTTCCGTATTGTTGACGTTGTGAAGGTGTGAAGTTTACGGTTTTTCCTGCAAGTACTTGTTGTATGCCATCTAAGTGCGTGTCTAAGGCTGTGAGTTCTTCGGTTGTGAATTCAATACTAATTAAATTTTCTAATGCCATTTTGCTTCTGAATTTTTAAAATACACCTACTCGTATGTTTTTCGGTTTCCACGACTTTTGTTTTATAGTAGTGAGTATTTAGATATTAGTATTGAGAAACTATAAAATCTCAATACTAATACCTCACTACTACATAAGGAAAGCTTTTCTTTATGTAAACATTTGCCGTGATGTATATTAAAAAAATACTCATCTTTGATTTGCAGATCGTAAGCAAATGTTTATTTGTTTGTTCTTGAAACTTTCATTAACGTGAAAGTCTTTTTTTATTTAGAACTCATTTTTCACATAGATTTAAAAAAGAATAAAAATTCTATTTAGTGAAAGATTTAATAGTCCGATATTTTTAATTAAATATTGGATCTTGATTTTCCATCAACTTTTTTAACAGCTATTATATTTTCAGAATAATAAATACCTTTTTCTTTTTCTATCACTTCCAATTCTAAAACTGCTTTTTTGCCCTCTCTAAAAAGATCAACATGTTTAATATGTTTAACTTTCGTATACTCTTTTTCATCCAAGTAAACGGTGATTGTAGAATCTTTTTCGATGTTTAAAAATATAAATGGTGACCTCAAAAGAGAAAGTTTTTGTAATTTTTTAAATTGACGGCACAACTTTACGTTTCCATCTTCTTTTTTAAAATTTTGTAGTGTACTATCCATTTCACGAACCAAACTTTCATATCTTTCATCTGTTGCTCCATAAAAGCTTGAAAATGTTACAGACCTGAATGTTAAATCAGCTTTTAGTCTTTCAGTTTTTTGCTTCCCACATGCAATGAACAGGAAACAAAAAAGTATGAGTTTCGTGTAGTGTAAGTTTTTCATGAGTTTTATTTTTTAGTTACAATCACCACTATTAGCGCTTGCGTTCCCTCCAGTAGTATTTCGTGTCATTCCATTTGGAAGCTGCATATTTCTCAATGCTTGCCCAAAAGCCCCTGGGCTACTACCTCCACCACCTAACCATGATTTTTGCGGATCAGGTAATGTCAGTCCTACAGATTGCGCGGTTTGAATAGCGTAATCTGTACAATTATTATTATTTAGATCATAATTTTGATTATAGTTATTAGCATTACTAATAATTTGTTGTAAAGCTCCCCCACTTACTGAAAATGTAATACTAACATGAAATTCATAGCCTTCATTGTTTCCGAAAGCATGTGGATCATTTGGTGCTATTGGGTCTGCATCCCCAGCAGGGTATAATCCAAAAACCCGTGTAACATTACCCTGTTTTATTTTCACAAATGAATGTCCTGCCTTTATATCTCCTGTCGATACCCACGTATCATCGGTATTAGGGACAGGTTGATCAACATAAATTGTAATTTCTGCACTTTCTAAAAGACTAAAACAATCTAAATAATCTCTTATATTTGGAACCAAAACTTCTGGACCTTCAAATACAATCTGTGAGTTACGATATTCCTCCAAAGTTAGTCCTTGATTTATTATTAACTCTTCAATAACTTCCAAAATAAAATCTTCAGCGTCAGGCTTCTCTTCTAAAAGCTTAATTAGTTCAAGTTTTACATATAAATTATCATTCAACCAGTTATTCATATCAAATGTAATACCATCGATATCTAGAGTATTTTCTATTCTTGGAACAGTAGGAATAATTATAGGGTTATCATTACTATTGTTATTACTTCCAGATGATGTGCTTGTCGAAGGACTGCTAGTTGATTGATTTGAAGATGATGATGAAGGCGGAATAACTAATTCAGGAAAATCACTGCATGCTTCATAACTAAAAGAAAACATGTATCTCGGTGTACAATTTCTTCCTGCAAGATGTGTAGTTCCTTCAACACTTCCCTCTGACCAATTACAAAACATTATGGTAACGGTTGTACAATTTGGATTTGCATTTTCGTTTAAATTATCTAAACTTCCATCATATTGAAGGTGTTCTTTTGTGATGCTTCCAGAAAAAGGTGTTTGCTCATAATTTTCAGAAGCTTCTAAAAACCCATCGTTTGGTACATAATTTATGATAAATGCCTCAGTTTGATTGGTATCACTGAACTTCACTACCAAATTACTAAAAGTACCGACTTCTTGTTCTGCTTTTACAATTGGTATGGTATAAGTTGTATTCGTTTGTTCTTCGTAAATTAAAACGTCTTGATCTTCAATGACAATAAAATTATAAGCATCTCCTAATGAAGATTCTTTATTTAAGGATGATCCTTTTATATTTCGCTTTAACTCCTCAACATAAGATGTAAGTTTTTCTAAATCTTGAAACCTTTCTTTTTTGAAGGCTAAGTTGTTTCCTGTTTCTATTGATGCGATATCATCAACATTAGTGTCGGTTTGACAATTGAACAATAAAGAAGAAATTGCAAACACTAATGCGAATTTCAAGTAGTTTTTAATTTCATAAATTCTTTAATTATTAAAATGACTGGAAATTATACGTTTCTAAATCAGTTTTATTTGTTAATACTTGGCAATGATATTCCATTCAAAGAGTTACAGAGTGTCAAAATCTTCAGTTTTATAGAAAATGACACTTATTTTTGAGAATTTATGTATTGTTGAGGTGTACAATTTTCATTTTTTTTGAAAGCTCTATAAAAGCTTGACTTAGAATTAAAACCAGCTTCTAAACCTATTGCAGTTGTTGTATAGTTTTTATACTCACTATTAATGAGCATCTTTTTTGCTTTTTTGATTCTTAATGCATTTATATATGTAGAAAAATTTTCGCCGCTATTTGCTTTTATTTTTTGAGATAAATAACTTGAACTTATATTTAACTCTTTACTTATTTCCTCTAAGGTTAAATTTGGATTTGTATATTTTTCAGAAACAATAGATGTGAAGTTTTCGAAAATTTCATCTAGCTTATTATCATGTAAATTTTTCTTTATTTTTTTTGCTGTTTGAGTCACTCTTATCTTTTTTCTTTCTTTAATTAGTTGTAATTTATTAATCCCAACATATCCCAAATAGTAAATAATTATTGACATACCTAACCACAAAAAATAAAATAAAGCTAAGTTTTCCTCATTTGAATATACTGTGATAGCCATTGCTACTATCCAAAACACGCATGTTATTAGACCAATCGTTATTAGACGTTTTAACCATGCTGTTTCAGAAATAACTTGTAATGAATCATATTCTTTGTTATCAATTTCATATTTTTTCAACATTTTGAAAATCATATATATGATACTGACAATGAAAAGAATTGATAAAATATCTAAATAAATAAAAATCCCTCTGCTAAAATGAGATGGCAATTCATAGTTTGGATTAATTAAGAATTTATATATAAGCTGAACTATAACTATTGAGAGTACAATGAAAAAAGGGGCAAAAAGATACAGTTTGATCTTTTTATCTAATTTTTCTTTTCTTTGAAGGTACTTATAAACAAACAAATAAAAGAATGGCATAATAAGCCAATGCCAAGGAATGTAAGTAAATTTTATAAACGTATATTTTTCTATAGTTTTAGTATCAATCAACCAATACTGCAAATTACTTAAAGACATTAGCAACATAACGCATGCGAGTGAGAAACTAGCTTTGTTATTATACTTTTTATTAGTTAAGACGATTATTCCAAAAATTATTCCTTGAATTATTCCTGCAAAAATTAATAAGTTGTAGATATTGACATTTAGGTCTTTAAACATTCTTTTATTTAACTAGAAATTAGAAATCTCTAATTTATCAAAAAAGTATTGTTAAAAAAATATTTTCTTACTTTTATCGTAATTAAAAATCAAGAAAAGCATATTATGTGTTGTTCTTAGCAACAGAAGTCATATGTCAGGATTTACAAGTGGCTACGATTGGCAATATATGAGTGCTGCTATTAACAAACTAGAAAACGGAACGTTTAGCTACGATATGAGTGGCGTACTACATTGGTATTTATTTGGTATAAAAATATATTCGGAAAGTAAAGATTTTACAGGAGTTATAGAATAATACTGCTAAGTATTGTAAATTTCAGAAAAAATAGACACACTTGAAGCATTTCAAATTCTTTATCGCACTCTTAAGTTGTTGCCTTATTATTGCATGCGCTTCACAGCAGAATAAGGTGTCAAAAACTCCGCAAACAGTTACCGCTGCTTTTGCCAAAAAACAAGCATTTACTAAGGAAGAAAAGAAAAATTGGCACCTCAAAGACATTTTTGAAGATTCTATTCCAGGGATAAGTCTTGACAAAGCATACACTTTTTTAAAAAATAAAAAATCCGATACCATTATAATAGCTCTTATTGATACTGAATTGCATATAGATCATGAAGATTTAAAAAGTCAAATTTGGATCAACAAAGACGAAATTCCAAACAATAATATTGATGATGATAACAATGGTTACATTGATGATATTCATGGTTGGAATTTTTTACAAACCACTAAAAAAGGTGCTGTTTTATATGCTAATCATTCCTTTATAAGAATCATAAAAATGTATGATTCGCTTTTTAAAGACAAGGAAGAGATTCAAATTCCTGAAAGTCAAAAGAAAGAATATAAAGAGTATCTCAGAGCTATCAAGACTTACAATAAAGAAAAAAAGGGAGTAGAAGATGATATTACTACCTACAATAGAATAAAAGATAAGTTCATAAAAGCAGATAGATTACTAACCACTTATTTCCCTAAAAAAGATTATACAATTCCTCAATTAGATTCTTTATTACAAGCCACAACGGATTCCATACTAAAGATGCGCATTGGAAATATGAAATATTATTTAAAAAATAATATGGATGTAAAATGGACAGATAGAGGTATAAAAGAAGAAAATAAAAAACTAAATACATGGCTAAGCTTTACATATGATGATCGACAAAATCAAAGAGATAATGTAGATAATCTAAATGATGTTCCGTATGGGAATAATAATGTACAAGGGACTCTAAGAGGAAGTCATGGAACAAGAGTAATGTCCATTATTGCCGCTACTCGAAATAATGATATTGGAATAAACGGTTTTAGCAATTCAGTTAAAGTTATGTTTTTAGGTGTCGCTCCTCTTGGAAATGAACATGATAAAGACATTGCTTTAGCCATTAGATATGCGGTGGATAATGGTGCTAAAATTATTAACATGAGTATTGGTAAAGAGTTTTCTATGCATCCAAAATGGATAGAAGAAGCAATCAAATATGCTGAAAGTAAAGATGTTCTCATTGTTTCTTCTGCTGGAAATAAAAGTTATGATTTGAATAATGAGTTTGATTACCCTGATGATTATAAAGAAGATACGGAATATGTCAAAAACTTTGTCAAAGTAGGTGCGAGTTCGTATAAGGCAGATTCTACCATGGTATGGTTGTCTTCGAATTATAGCACCAAAAATGTAGATATTTTTGCGCCTGGGCATAAAATTTATTGTTTATCAAGGAACAGAACTCGTTATTCTTCAGGGACTTCATTAGCTTCTGCTGTAGTATCTGGCATTGCATCTTTAATTCGCTCCTATTATCCAAACTTATCAGCTATTGAAGTAAAAGATATCATTTTGAAATCAGGCATTTCTTTTGATGTTGATGTTGTACGGCCGTATCCTTATGGAGACAAACAAGATCCTAAAAAAATTCCGTTCAGTTCATTATCCAAATCAGGTAAAATAGTCAATGCCTACAATGCATTACTCATGGCTGAAGAAGTTTCAAAAAAGAAGAAAAATGATTAAAAAATTAACATACATATTCTTAACAACACTTTTAATAATTTCCTGTTCGGAAGAAGTATATCGAGGTGAATCCATAAAAGGAGTGAATGCAGTTGATACCTATCATGGTATTGAATTAAATGATCCTTATAGAAATTTGGAAAATTTAAAAGATTCTACAGTTTTAAACTGGATGAAACAACAAAACGATTATGCAGAAAATATTGTTGCAAATATTTCTGGAAGAAATCGTTTGATCGAAATTCAAAAAAGAATTGATGAAAATAAAGGACACAGTGCAAAACAAATTAGGATCATTCCATCGGGTCAATATTTTTATTTAAAAAAGTTTGCTGAGGAAGATGTTTTTAATGTTTACTACCGTGACAGTTTACATGGAGAAGAAAAAATGATTTTCAATGTGAATGTCTATTTAAAAAAGAATTCAAAAGAAAATTATGTAATCAATTACATCAAACCCAATTGGAGCGGAACTAAAATAGCCTTGAGTTTTTCTGAAAAAGGAAATGAAATATCTGAAATAGTAGTTTTTGATAGAGAAACGAATACTATTTTACCAAACGTGTATCCTAATAGCGCTCCTGCTAGTTTAGAAGGCATTCATTGGCTCTCTGATGACTCAGGTTTTATGTGTTCTTATTTACCCTATACGGATCCAACTGATGAAAATTTTTGGCTGGATACGAAAACGTTTCTTTATAAAATAGGGAATGACAAAGGCAAAGATATTTTTTCAAAAAACAATAATCCTGAGTTAGCTATTAACATTGAAGATTTTCCAACGGTCTACAATTATTCTAACGATGACGCTTATTTATTCGGTGAAATTTCAGGCGATTCAGACTATCAAGATATGTATTACATGCATGAATCGGAAATCAATGCTGAAAAAACGAAGTGGAACTTATTATTCACAAAAGATGAAAAGATATCTAGGTTTATGGTTGTTGGAAAAGACATAATATACTTAACTGCAAAAAACGCCTCCAACTTTAAAATCTGTAAAACAGCTCTTGAAAACCCTAATTTTGAATCTCCTGAAGTTATTATAACGGAACGAGAAGATGCTGTCATTTCTAATTTTCAGATTACCAAAGACGGATTCTTCTATGTTTCAGTCAAAAATGGAATTGAGGCTAAGTTATTTCATGTAAAAGATACTACAACAAAGGAAATCAATTTACCGTCTACCGCAGGAAGCATATCTATTGGATCATTTGGTACTAATCATGCTGATTTGCGCATATACACTAGCGGTTGGACAAATCCTTTAATGATATACGAATACGATGTGAACAAAAATAATTTTTCCCAATCGAATATTATTAACTCTATTTTCCCAGATGGATTTAAAGACTTTACTGCTGAAGAAATTGAAATACCATCTCACGACGGAACAATGCTTCCCGTGTCTTTGATCTATAAAAAAGGAATGAAAAAGAACAGTAAAAACCCAACATTGTTTTACAGTTATGGGTCTTACGGTAGTTCACTTTCTCCATTCTTTTCAACAAACTTTTTACTATGGGTAAAAGAAGGCGGTATTATTGTAATGCCACATGTGAGAGGTGGAGGCGAAAAAGGAGATGCTTGGCACAAAGCTGGCATGAAAACAACGAAGCCCAATTCGTGGAAAGATTTTATAGCCGCGGTTGAATATATGATTGCTAATAAATATACGTCGCCCGACAAAACAGTTATTTGGGGAACAAGCGCTGGAGGAATTGTGGTTGGAAGAGCCATGACAGAACGCCCCGATTTATTTAAAGCTGTATTAGGATTTGCGCCTGCGATGAATATGGTGCGCAGTGAAATTCAACCAAATGGATTGAATAGTATTAAAGAATTTGGTACAGTAAAAGATTCAACTGAATTTAGAGCTTTGCTTGAAATGGATTCATATCATAACATTAAAAAAGGAGAAAAATATCCAGCAGTACTAATTTTAGCAGGATTAAAAGATGGTAGAGTTGTCGCATGGGATCCTGCAAAGTTTGTTGCAAAGCTTTTAGATTCAAGCACATCGAAATCACCTATTCTTTTTTTGGTAGATTCTGATGCGGGACATGGAGGCATAAATTTAACTGAGAATAAACTTCATGTAAACTATGCAAATATGTTTTCATTTGCTTTTTGGCAAACTGGACATCCAGATTATAAACTTGATGAAGAGTCTAAATAATGAATAGTACCAAGTCAGGCAAATAAGTCAATGTCTAAAATGCATTATACCAATTATTAGGTGCATTTTAAGTGATAATTGGTATTACTCATGGCAATCAAAGCAAAGCAAAATTTCAGTTTAAAGGTTTATAAGTTTATTCAAGTTGAACTAATAAGTCACATTCTAAAATACTAAAAGCGAAGCGAGTCCAAGAGCAAAGCGATCCAAAAGGCGAAGCCGTTTCCAAAAGCGAAGCGCGTCCAAAAAACTACCGAATCAAATTAATACTAACCGTGGAAATCTCTTCTGTTGGAAAACGATACGAATGTGTAGGATCAACGGAAAGTCCTGCTTTAACAATCGCTTCCAAAAATACATTCAACTCTACAATATATTGGTCGGAAAAACCATGTGTCACATCATACGCTGTACAAGGTGTTCTGCCTAAATTTAAAGAAACCGTAGTTGGCGAAACCGTATGGAGCTCAATAAACAACAATCCGTGCTGTTGAATATACGGTTTCCATTTCTGAAAATGTTCTACCAAACTTTGTGAAACGTCAGTATTATGCAATTGTTTCCCGCGATGCGCAAATGCTCCCGTAGAAAGCAAACTGCCTCTATATGAACCTTGAGGCGAATTAAACGGGCGATTATGATCTAAAAAAGAACGCACATTCAACAATTCCTCCAACTTTACATTATACAACTCTTGTAATTTCTGATCAATCTCTGCCGGATTCCCAATATCGCCCCAAACAACTTCTGCCCAAACATTGGCTTTCTCCAAATTTCGTTTGGTAGTCAACAAAGCTTCCTTATTATAATCGGCACCAACTAAGATGAGTTTATTTGCGCCTAAATCGTCTCTGCGATGTGTCTGATTCCAAATCAAATCAAAAACATGTTCCAAAAGCGCGCCATTTCCACAACCGACATCAATAATTCCTTTTGGCTGCTCGGCAAGTGGTTTATTAAAAATAGCTGTCAAAACCGCATCAAACTTATTAAAATAGGTTGCGTGACTTCCGCCACTTCCCCAAACATTCACACCTCTAAATACATGTTGTTCATTACCTAAATGATCTTGCTCAAAAAACGGAAGAAAATCGCCTGTCAAGTACGTTTCCATATGTCGCATAATTGGCAAATACGAAACGGTAACTCCGTAAGCATAACTCTTAGAAACTAAAAAATTACCTTTTGCTGTCAATGTATTTCCGTCGTGTAATTCCAATAATTTCAATACCTTTTGAAGCGATTCATCTTCTAAGAATGTAGCGGTTTCTATATTTTCTAAATCGCCATGATACTCTAAATATACTAACAATGAAGCTAACAAAACACCTTCCATATGTGCGGCAATCTCTATCTGAAAATATGCATCTGTGCGAAGTGCTTTTCGAGCATTTGTCAAATAAGAAGCTAGCTGATATAATTTTCGAGGTTTCTGTAATGGAAACTGAAATGGCTGTTTGAATAATTCATAAAAGTACACAAACAGTTCATTAAAGGTTACATAATGTGTAATGTGACGCTGAAATGCTATAAACTTTGAAGTAGTTTCAATGCGAACTTCTTTTTCAGAAACCTCATATGTCAAAATTCCTTGTGAAGCCAAACTGCGCAGCGCAATATTCAAATAACCTGCATGGAATTGTGGAAATTGTTGAAGAATCTCGGCAACGGAAGTTGTTTGTTGCATAGCTAAAAAATCAAAAACTGCATGATGTTCTAAAGTTGCAATAATTGCAGTAATAGCAATTCCGTCTTGATGTTTAAATAATAATGATCGGAATATTCGTTTCTCTTCCTTGGTTAAGCTCATTTTCTAAAGATACATATTTTTCAAATGTGGCGTAAAGAAAAATATATATCAATCTCCAGCACCAAAAGTATTAGATGTTAAGTGATCTTTATGTTTTCTACTGTTTAATAAATGTTTATGACAAGAATCACAAATTACATTAGACACACAAAAAGTCAAAGCATTAGGATCACTATTAAATTTCACAAAAAAGGAAGCATTTTCGTCTCCTGATCCAGGATAAAAATCTTTGAAAACATTCTTTAAAAACTCCAACTCTTCTTTAGTAAGAAGTTCATAATAATTCAAAACAACTTTGAGCCCTTCTTCATCTTGTGAAAGTCCCAATTGTTCAAACTTCTTCTTTAGTTCTGGACTGTTTTCAACCATAGTTAAAAACTCATCAACAGTCATTTCTTTGCAACCTTTATATTCTGTCATAATATTTTTTTAATTCTGAAAGATACAAGATAGTAAAAAGAAAATAATATCATAGCGGCTTGTGCTGAGCGAAGTCGAAGCATCAAATTCCTTTCGGAATCGCATCAATCAATGCTTGTGTATACAATGATTTTGGATTTGCATAAATTGCATCCGCTTCGCCTAATTCTTCAACGCGTCCGTCATTCATCACTAACAATTGATCAGAAATATACTTTACAACTGCCAAATCATGCGAGATAAAAATATAGGTAAAACCAAAATTATCTTTCAGTTCATTCAGTAAATTCAATACTTGTGCTTGCACCGAAATATCTAAAGCAGAAACCGATTCGTCACAAATAATCAACTTTGGTTGCAACGCAATCGTACGCGCAATTCCAATTCGTTGGCGTTGTCCGCCCGAAAACTCATGCGGATATCTTCCATAATGCGAAGCTTCCAAACCAACACGTTCTAGCAACTCTAACACTTTCTCTTTTCGTTCTGTATCATTGGCGTACAAACCGTGCACTTTCATTGGCTCCAAAATAGCATTTCCGACAGGAATTCTAGGGTTTAGAGAGCCAAAAGGATCTTGAAAAATAATCTGAATCTCTTTTCGCAACGCACGAATTTCACGTTTGGATAACTTGGTAATATCTTCACCTTTATATAAAATTTGTCCTGCGGTTGCTTTGTGTAACTGCAAAATAGTATTTCCCAACGTAGATTTCCCGCAACCTGATTCGCCTACCAAACCTAATGTTTCGCCTTCGTATACTAAAAAACTAACGTCATTGACAGCTTTCACTTCCGTAGATTTGCCAAACAGACGCGCATTGCTATAAAATGATTTTGATACATTTTTTACTTCTAATATTGGCGCTTTCGCGTAAATGGTCTCGTGGTGAATTTTACGTTCTTCGTAAGTTACAACCGCATCCGAAACTGTGCCTGCGAGTACATCTTGAATAGTTGGAAGCTTTCGTAGCCGAACATCTAACGAAGGTTTTGATTTCAATAATGCTTTGGTATATTCATGCTGCGGATTGGTAAATAACGAAGTCGTTTCTCCACGTTCCACAATATTTCCTTGATACATTACTACAATAGTATCGGCAATTTCACTGACCAATGCCAAATCGTGCGAGATAAAAATAATGCCCATTTGATTTTCCTGTTGCAATTCTTTTAACAACAAAATAATTTCCTTTTGAACCGTTACATCCAAAGCGGTTGTCGGTTCGTCAGCAATCAGAATTTTAGGTTTACAAGCAATTGCCATTGCAATCATAACACGTTGCTTTTGTCCGCCACTCAATTGATGCGGATACGAATCATACATTTGTGCAACTCTAGGCAATTTTACTTTTTCAAACAATGCCAATACTTCAGACTTTGCAGCTTTCCGAGTACTATATTTGTGTTGTAACAATACTTCTTCAACCTGTTTGCCACACGTCATTGACGGATTTAAAGAACTCATAGGTTCTTGGAAAATCATCGAAATTTCATTCCCGCGTACCCGTTGAAATTCCTTATTTCGAAGTGAAACTAAGTTTTGATCTTCATATAAAATAGCACCAGAAATCTCTGTATGTTTTTTCGGCAATAAGCCTAAAATAGCCAATGAAGAAACTGATTTTCCGCTACCAGACTCGCCAACAATTCCTAAAATTTCATTTGGATGTAACGTATACGAAATTCCATGAATCACTTCGTTTCCTTTAAATGAGATAGTTAAGTTTTGTATATCTAATAGCGAACTCATTATTCAAAAGTACGCAAACGAAATGAATTTAGGATACTGAGAAATAGATAAGATTTTTAGACAAAAGAGTGTATTTCATCGAAAAAAACGATAATTTCATAGAAAATTAGTTAAAATTTAACACTTTGCGGTGTTTTAATGAAAGTCTTTTAAATTTTAATTGATTTTTACGAAAACGTTTTCGTTAAAACTTTTTATAACCAAATAACCAACCAATTATGAAACAAAAGTACTTTTCAATGGGCATATTAGCCCTCGGAATGTTTTTCGCACAAACTTCATTTGGACAAACTGATGCTGAAAAGCAGAAAATAGTAAGCCAATATGATGTTCAGAAACTAGGAGAATTAGAAAACACATTTACAGCGTCACAAGTGCAAGAAAAGCAAAAAGCTGTAAGACTTGCTCAACAAAACGGTTGGGACATTAGAAAAACTCTAGCAGACGGAACTTTAATTGAACTACAAAAAGTTACTCCAGACGGAACGCCTGTATATTACACAACATTTAATGTAGCGGCAGCAAAATCAACACGAGCAGATCATTTAAATAGTGGAGGTTCATTAGGATTGAACCTTATGGGACAAAACATGACTGCACACGTTTGGGATGGTGGTTTGGCAAGAACTTCGCATCAAGAATATGATGGAGCTGGAGGAACGAATAGATTTTCTATTGGTGACGGAACAACAACATTACACTATCACTCAGCACACGTTACAGGAACGATTATGGCTTCTGGAGTGGTTGCGAATTCAAAAGGAATGGCGCCACATGCAAGTGCAGTCGGATATGACTGGAATAGTGATTTAGCAGAAGCAACTTCAGCAGCATCTAGCGGAATGTTAATCTCTAATCATTCCTATGGTTTTAGAGGTGATTTAGTTCCTGATCATTATTTTGGAGGATATATTACAGAATCTCGTGATTGGGATGAAATATTATTCAACGCACCAAACTTTTTAATGGTAGTAGCTGCAGGAAATGATGGAAATCAAAATGGATATAATGGAAGTCCTTTAGACGGAAATAGTTCTTATGATAAGTTAACAGGACATTCTACATCAAAAAATAATTTAGTAGTTGCCAATGCAAATGATGCAAATATTGACGGAAGTGGAAACTTAGTTTCGGTAACCATAAATAGTAGTAGTAGTGAAGGACCAACGGATGATTACCGTATTAAACCAGATATTACTGGAAACGGAACTTCGGTATATTCTACGTATGAAAGTAGTGATACAGCATACAACTCTATTACAGGAACATCAATGGCTTCACCAAACGTAGCAGGATCATTATTATTATTACAACAACATGCTAATAATACAAACGGTTCATTTATGAAAGCAGCAACTTTAAAAGGGTTGGCTTTACATACAGCAGATGACGCAGGATCTAACGGACCTGACGCTATTTTTGGATGGGGATTAATGAATACAAAAAAAGCTGCTGAGGTAATTACAAGTGATGGAAACGAATCTAAAATTGAAGAATTGACCTTGACTTCTGGTCAAACGTATACAATTACTGTTGATTCTGATGGAATAAACCCATTACTAGCATCTATTTCTTGGACAGATCGTGCAGGAACGGCTAATACAACTGTAAACTCTTCAACACCAGTTTTAGTAAATGATTTAGATATAAGAGTTACCAAAAGTGGAACAACACACACTCCGTGGAGATTGACAGGAGTTACGACGAATGGACAAGGAGATAATGTGGTAGATCCGTATGAAAGAGTGGACGTTTCTGGAGCATCTGGAACGTATACAATTACGGTAACAAACAAAGGATCTTTAGTTGGCGGAAGTCAAAACTTCTCACTAATTGTAACTGGATTAACAGGAACACCAGTAGTTTGTAATGCAACTACACCAACAGGAGTTTCAGTAACTGGAGTAACAGATTCGCAAGCAACTGTTTCTTGGACAGCAGTTCCTGCGGCAACATATGACGTACGATACAGAGCAACTGGAAGTTCTACTTGGACAACAAATGCAGTTTCTGGGTCATCTACAACATTAACAGGATTAACATTAACTACACAATATGAAGTGCAAGTTCGTAGCAAATGTACAAGTGGAAACTCGTCATACAGTGCGTCTGTGAACTTTACAACTACGGAAGTACAATTAAATTATTGCGCTTCTAATGGAAATAGTGTAGCCGATGAATATATTAGTAGAGTACAACTTGGAAGTATAGATAATAGCACAGGAGCTTCGGCCGGTGGTTATGCAGATCATACTTCTGTTTCTACTTCTTTAGCAAAAAATACATCACAAACAATTACAGTAACGCCAACTTGGTCAGGAACTGTATATAGTGAAGGATATAGTGTTTGGATTGATTACAATCAAGATGGAGACTTTAGCGATGCTGGAGAACAAGTTTGGACACAAGCTGCTACACAAACAACTCCTGTAAGTGGTTCTTTTACAGTACCATCTTCTGCAACAAATGGAGCTACACGTATGCGAGTATCTTTAAAATATAATGCAATACCAACAGCGTGTGAATCGTTCTCTTATGGAGAAGTTGAAGATTATACTGTAAATATTACAAGCGGAGCAGCTGATACAACATCGCCAGTAATTACATTAACTGGTTCAGCAACGATGAACTTAAACGTAGGAGACTCATTTACAGATCCAGGAGCAACGGCAACAGATAACGTAGATGGAAACTTAACATCAAGTATTGCAGTAACTGGTTCGGTAAATACCAATGCAGTTGGAACATATACATTAAACTACAATGTAAGTGATGCAGCAGGAAACGCAGCAATACAAGTGAGTAGAACAGTAAATGTATCTGATGGAACAGCACCAGTAATTACATTAACTGGTTCGGCAACGATGAACTTAACTGTCGGAGATTCGTTTACAGATCCTGGCGCAACGGCAACAGATAACGTAGATGGAAACTTAACATCAAGTATTGTAGTAACAGGTTCTGTGAATACAAATACTGCAGGAACGTATATATTAAATTATAATGTAAGTGATGCAGCAGGAAATGCAGCAACACAAGTTTCAAGAACCGTAATTGTTACAGCACCTAGTACAGGAAGTTGTTCAGGAGGAATAACATCATTCCCTTATACTGAAGGATTTGAAAATACGTTAGGCGGATGGACACAATCTAGCGCAGATGATATTGACTGGATAGTTGATGCTTCTGGAACACCTTCAAGCAATACAGGACCAGCTAGTGCTTCTCAAGGAACATATTATGTATACGTTGAAGCATCAGGAAGTGCTGGCTTTCCAACAAAACAAGCGATTTTAAATTCTCCTTGTTTTGACTTAAGTGCAGCAACGCAAGCTACATTCGATTTTAAATATCACATGTATGGAGCAGCTGATATGGGAAGTATTTTATTGGAAGCAAGTGATGACAACGGAGCTTCATGGACATCCTTATGGAGCCAAACAGGAAATAAAGGAAATTCTTGGTTATCTGCAAGTGTAGATTTAGCAGCATATGTTGGTGGAAGTGTACAACTACGATTTAACAGAACTACAGGTTCTACTTGGCAAGCAGATATTGCAATAGATGATGTAAGCCTTACTACAAGTGGTGGCGGAACTTCATGTTCTGATGTTTCCTTATCAATTACTTTTGATAATTATCCTGAAGAAACAAGTTGGGAAATTACAAATAGTGGAGGAGTCGTTGTTGCTTCAGGCGGAACATACGCTTCTCAAGCAGACGGATCAACATTAAATATTGCTGTTGGTTGTTTAGATGATGGATGTTATGACTTTACTATTACAGATGCGTATGGTGATGGAATTTGCTGTTCTTATGGAAATGGTTCGTTTACACTTACAAATAGTACTAGTGGAGCAACCTTAGCTTCAGGCGGTTCATTTACAACATCTGAAACTACAAACTTCTGTTTGGTAGCTACAACGTCTACGAACGATACACGATATGCAACAACTAGCGATGATACTCTTGGAGCATCGTTTGAAGTTCAGATTTATCCTAATCCTGTAAAAGGAGGCGTATTAAATGTTAGAACGTTGGAAAATGATGCAAATTATACCATAACTAACATCATGGGACAACAAGTAGCGAAAGGAAAAATTGGTTCTGGAACTATTAATGTTGAAAGATTACAAAGTGGAGTTTATATGATTCAAATCGAAGCAGAATCAAAAACTGTAACGAAGAAGTTTATTAAAGAATAATACCCAAACTAGTAAATAAAGAATGCTTAAAAGCCCAAACATGTAATGTGTTTGGGCTTTTTCATTCCTGCGTAGGCAGGAATCTGTAGTGTTTCAGAGTAGATTTCCATTTTCATGGGAATGATATTTTTTACTGCACATTCATAAATTCTGAATTAACTATTTTCAGCGTAAGCTTTATTTAAGTTTTAAAATGACTAAGCGTATAACAATAGCATAAGATTTAATTAACCTGAATTCGATATAAAATTTTCAGCATATTTTTAAAATAAGTGCTAAGTATTTGATTTTCGTTTTCTTTGTTCGCACAAAGAAAAGAAACAAAAGAAAGTGCGCTTTTCCAGAGGTATTTTTAGTTTTTCTTTTTGAAAAAAACTAAAACCGCATGAATTTTTCTAAATTTTCTCCAAGGATTCGAAAATTCTTAACGAAAAATCCCTGCTATACTGCGGAAAAGACAAAAAAAACACTCTGAAATTTTATATCGAATTCACGTTAATTATCATAAAACTCTCAGAAATTCTTGTTAGAGATGCGTTTGTAAAAGCCTACTTACGAAAATTTGCAAGAATTTTTTATTAAATATGTATTTACTAAATTTAGTGTTTAAAACACACAACAATTACTAAATGAAATTTCCCAAAAGTATCCTTTGCATCTTTATATTGTTCGTATCTGTACAATTATTTGCAAGGCAGCATCACACTATTTCAACAGAAAAAGAACCGTTGGAAGTTTCTGTTAACTTACGGATTAATAAAATTTACAATATAAATTCGGTACAGGAAACGTATCAAATTGACGGTTATTTTATGTACACTTGGAAAAATGAAGAAGCCATATCTTATCTTAAAGACTCCACGGCAAATTCAATAGTTTTTGAAAATGATAAAGCACGAGAACTCATAAATAGCGACTTATGGATTCCTGCATTCGAACTTATAAATGTTCAAGGCAGTAGAGAAGTGCCAAATATTCGTATTGAAATTTATTCTGATGGAATTATCGAATACGAAGAACGTTTTTTTGCCACATGCAGCACAAATATGGATTTTAAGAAATTTCCTTTCGATTCGCAAGTGTACCAAGTGGCTATTGAGGCGTTTTCTTATGGGAGCAAAAAAATTGTTTTTACGAATCCTAAGTTATTTCTAGAAAAAGATCACGAGGACTATCTTGGAGAAGATTGGGAGTTTGTAAATAGTGATGCACATGTTGTAACAAAAACCTATAAATACATGGATGACAGTATAAATTCTGAAAAGAATTCATACTCCAGAGTCATCTTTGAAATCAAAGCGCAAAGGCTTTCCGGATATTACGAATGGCAGGTACTATTTCCATTGTTGATTATCATTTTGGCATCGTTCTCTATTTTTTGGATCAAAGAATTTGGATCTCAAATTGGTGTCGGATTTACGTTAATGTTAACGGTTGTTGCGTTTAATTTCTATTCTGCATCCATCTTACCAAAACTTCCGTACAATACCTTTATCGAATACGTAATTATTGTGGGTTATATTTTTATCTTTTTAGGGATAGTAGCCGTGATTATAAATCATAGAATTAATGGAGAAGAAGATAAAGGAGATAAAATTCCGCTACTAAAATACTTTAGGTATTTGTTTCCAATTGTATATGCTCTTATAATGATTGTACTTTATATGTCATTAATTGTGTAGATAGTTTGTTTTGGATGTCTTTTCAAAAGAATTTAGATCATGAAATATAAATTGATTAAAATATGTAAGTGTGGAAATAGGGATGAAATTAGATTTACAAAACGAGAAGCTGCATTTGATTTATATGACACGAAGGAAGTTTGGGATTCCAAATGCTCAAAATGTGGCGAAAAAAAATGGCTTTCGTCACAAGTAACTAAGCCAGAATTTGATAAAGAACTAATGCTGGAATGGGGAAACAATATTGATTTATTTTTTGAAGAACAGGACGAAGAATTAATGTTAGCTGAAGAAAAAAATATAGATTTAATTTTAGATATAATAGATAATCATAAAATTCTTGACCACAAGCGCATTATTTTAGTGGAAGTTCTTTGTGTACTCATCTATGACAATTCAGGTGAATTGATAGATAAAGAAATAAAGTTAAAGGAAGTTGAAAATCGATCTAAAATGGCTGCTAGAGTCGCCAATGAATTAAAGTCAAGAAAAAAATTAGTCCTTCTTGCCGAAAGTTGGATTATGGATTATATCAAAGAAAGAGCATTTCCAAAAATAGGTTTAAAATACTCAGAAACTAACAACGGCAAATCAAGTTTTTGGTCTAAATTGAAATATTACTTTCAATAAATTACCTGTGCGTTAATACCAAATTGTCATTGCGAATGAAATGAAGCAATCTGTTGAATTTAGTCACAGATTACTTCAGAATGAAAAATTATTCGTAATGATGTTCTTCAGGGCTTTTCGATCAGCTTTATTTATTTTCATCTAACAATCTAACAATCTAACAATCTAACAATCTAACAAGTCTAAGCAAGTCCAAAAGCGCAGCGACCTAACACCTAACACCCAAAAACCCAACATACCAAAACTACACATGCAAAACTTCATCATCATCTAACAAACGTTCATTTCGGAGTCTGAGTAAAATCTGCGCGACAGCGATCACATCTTTTTCACAATACACAATAATACGATCAATATTATTTTCTTCGTAAAAAACATCTCGAACTTGACTTCCATCAATATCATCTTTTGGCGAAGGAATTCCTAAAATTTTTGTCATCAACTTTAAAGAAGTATAATGTTTATAATCGCCAAATTTCCACAATTCTAAGGTGTCTAAATGTGCAATCTCCCAAGGTTTTTTCCCGAACAAATTCAACTTAGAAGGCAATGTAATTCTGTTAATAATCATTCTGCGCGCGATGAATGGAAAGTCAAATTCTTTTCCATTATGCGCACACAACACATGATGCGGTCTGTTAAAGTGTGATTCTAAAAGTCCTTTAAACTCTTGGAGTAAGTGTTCTTCTTCGCCATAAAAAGAAGTCGTTCTAAAATTTCGGATATCGCCTTTATTGGAAAAATACCCAACAGAAATACAGATAATTTTTCCAAACTCTGCCCAAATTCCGGCACGATCATAAAATTCTTCAGGTGTAAACTCATCTTTGCGTTTATACACCGTTTTTTGTTCCCAAAGTGCTTGTTCTTCTGCATCCAAATCATTAAAATTAGGATGTTCAGGAACCGTTTCTATATCTAGAAACAACACATGTTCCAGGTTCATTTTTTGTAACATAAGTCTTTATTTTAGCACGTTAAAAAGGGTAAGTTTTTGGTCTGTGTACTAATAAGACATTGCTTTTTCGCGTTTTTTAAGTTTCTCTTTATAAAACGACTTTTCAGCAATATATAGGGTTTTAATGACTTCTGCAAAAATTTGTGCGTTGTCATTCTTCAAATACGTTATTTTTTCAATAGTAATTTCATGTTCGGTTTGTACATTCTTTACTTTTAAGTCCAAATATAAAAAAACCGTCTTAGATAAAAGACGGTTTTAGAAACATCAATAAATTTAGTGTGTGTTTAGTTCTCAAAAAATAAATTTAATTACGATTTTCATTTTCGCAAGGATAGTAACTAGGATTGTATGGACATCCGATGATAGTTCCTGGAATTCCTAAAGTATCTGTATCCGTAGTTGTGTCACAATCATTGGAACACACAAATGCACTTCCTCCTTTTATCTGACGCACAGAATTTACATTAAGCACAGAAATAGCGGACTTACTAATAGACAATTTTTTTACATTCTTTTTTTTCATGATTTAAATTTTTAATGATTAAATATGAATCAAACTTAGCGATATAAAATCTGGAAATTAGCGTGAAAACTAGCCTTATAGTATCATTTTATAAAATGAAATCTTTTAAAAATCCTGTGCGCAGGTGTATTCGCCAAGGCTTTGATGACTATAAATGGTGTTAAATTCTGTTCCGCCTTTTAAAGTATCAAACAGAACAATAGATTTTTTGTTTAGCGTCAATTTCTTAATTGAAGCACGTTTTTTTTGTGTATTTTTCATGGTATATTGGTTTAAATATGACAACTAAAGTAACTCTTCTTGTATTTGTAAACCAAAGAAACGTAGCGTCATTTTATAAAATGACACATACGTTTACATAAAGAAATTAATGATTTTTATTCAGCGTAGCGATGTATTCGGACGGATTTAATCCAGCGTATTTTTTAAAAGCCCTAGAAAACGTTAATGTGCTATTATACCCAAACTCTTCGGCCAACGCAGCAATTGCATACTTTCTAAATGTTTTATTCTCTTTAAGCGTTACTACTGCATGATTGATTTTTAACTGGTTCATATATTCCTTAAAATTCTTTGCTTTGTAATGATTAATAATCGCAGAGAGATAAGACGTATTTGTTCCAATTTTTTGAGCTGTCTGACTTAAATCATACAATTTATCTAAAAAGAAATGTTCTTGTTCCAAACGATTTAGTTTGTCTAATATAATCTGTATCGTTTGCTCATCAATTTGAAGATGCTGTTGTGACTTTTTAGTTACAGTAATATTTTTATGTTCTTCTAACAACGTCATCTTATGCATTAAAGCACCGAACGCTTGTTTTCCTTTTTTAATTTTCCTTTTATAGAACAGATATCCAATACACAAGAGTATAATTAATATGATTGCTGCAATCATAAAAAGCGAAGATCGTTTTTGAAGAATTTGATTGAGTAATTTTAAGTTTTTAGACTCATACTCGTTTTCAAGTTGATTTAAAATATGAATCTCTTGAAGATTAAAAACCTGATCGTATCGTACTCTGTATTTTTCATCATAAATGGTAGCTTCTTCATACTGTCCTAATTTTTTATAACTTTTAATCAATACTAAATACGCGTCTAAAAGATTTCGTGTAGATGAAAATTGATATCTATTTTCATATCCTTTAATGGCATTCTTTCCAAAAGAAATTGCTTGTACATAATTACCTTTTTTCAAATAACACTTTCCTCTAAACAAATCGCATTCAAGCGAAAAACTATTGATGTTTAATTCATCTTTAATTATTTGAGCTTTATCAAAATAATCTAAGGAAAGATCAAAGTGATTTTTATAGAAATAAATAATTCCTTGATTAGTTAATAAATGCCCTTTTAGTTTTTGATGAAATCTATTTTTTTTGTCAGGTATGTTTTTTTCATTTAGAATTTCTTCATTTTTGGCAATTCCTAGTTTGGTATATTTTAAAGCTTCTTCGAATTCCTTTAAACGTCTGTGAGCTGTGGCAATATTCAGTATAGTAGCTATATACTCGGTATCATAATCATTATAAGAAGCATAGGTTTTTTTATTAACTTGTTCTAAAATAGCTAAGTTTTCTTGATGCAATTTCAGCGCTTCTTCAAAATCGGCAGTTTCAGATTTTATATTAGCAATATTAGAAGTAAGCGAAACTTTTAAATCATTCAAATTATATTTTGCAATTGTATCAAGTGCTTTAGAATAACATTCATAAGCATCATTGAGCCGTTGCATATCCAATAAACTCTGACCTTTATCTTTTAAAAGAAGAACAATTTCTTTAGCATGTTGCTTACCATATTTTTTTAAATAAGCCAATCCGCTATCATAAAATGCAATCGCTTCTAGATACTTATTCTCATGATATTTAATTTTCCCTAAACCTGAATAGGCTTCAAAAACAGCATAGACTTGCTTTTTTTCAATTGCTTTTTTAAGATATACTTGTAAATATTGTTCAGCTTCAGGATCTTCTTTATCGGTGTAAAAAGAAATGTTATCTTTCAGTTGAGACATTGATAAATTATCAAGTTTGGCTGATACTTTAGGATTTTGAAACGCAAAGCATATAAAAGTGCTAAAGAAGATTCCAGCCAAACATAAAAAAAGCTTTTTAGGTGTTGTAGTATTCATTTAAAAAAGAGATTGTTGTTTAGCAGGACTTTCGTGCGCTAGCAACCACTTTTTGCGCCACAATCCGCCAGCATAGCCAGTAAGCGAGCCGTCACTTCCAATAACTCTATGACACGGCGTTACAATCCACAATGGATTTTTCCCATTTGCCGAAGCTACTGCACGAATTGCTTTTACATTGCCCAAACGCTTCGACAAATCTAAATACGAACATGTTTTTCCAAAAGGAATTTCGTTCAAGCCTTTCCATACTTTCTGTTGAAATTCGGTTCCTTTTGGAGCTAGTGGAAGTTCAAAATTGGTGCGTATTCCATCAAAATATTCGTGTAATTGTGTGACACAATCTTGAAGTATTTCAGGAATTTGTTCAGAATCCGTAAACGTTGTAGTAGCATCCAACACAGAAATTTCAAGAATATCAGTATCGTCAGAAACAATTCTTGCAATCCCCAAAGGAGTTTTTATATGTGCTGTGTATGTATTCATGAAACTAAAAAGTGTATTTCATCGATAAAGTGATTAAAAAGACAGATAAAGCGCGTTTTTTTTATAAGTTTGTCACGCCCGAAATCTAATCATGAACTCAGTTCACTCTCATTTTTTTAATTATGAGTTTATGGTGAAAAATCAGCATACAGAAAGTTGTTAGTAGTTGGAAATTTTAACTAAAATACACCAACGATAAATACACCCAGACGGATTTATTCTTCTGGGTTATTTTTTTCTATCAAGCCTAATTTCTTAGCTCTATTCTCCCAGCTTTTACGTGCCAATTGTTGCAAATCGGCAACGTTATCACTTTCATCCATAATTTCTAAACCAAGCAAGGTTTCAATCACATCTTCTTGACTTACCAAACCACTTACCGAACCGTATTCATCTACAACCAACGCAATATGTTCGCGCTGTTCAATAAGTTGCTCAAACAATTCTGGAATTGGTAAATTACGTTCAGTTACTAATAATTCTCTTCTAATAGATTCTAACGGTTCTTCGCCTCTTCCGTGAATAATGGCTTCCATTATTTTATCTTTCAAAACATATCCAGAAATATCATCTTCTTTTGCTCCATGTATGGGAATTCGAGAGAATTTCAAATTCGGATTTTCATCAAAAAACTGTTGAATCGTTTTATCAGAAGCAACAATTTTTAACACAGATCGCGGCGTCATCACATCTTTCACTAAAATATCTCTAAAACCTAATAAGTTGCGAATCACTTTACTTTCCGATTCGTGAAAAACACCTTTGTCGGTTGCAATTTCCGTCATTGCGCTAAAATCTTCTCTACTCAATACACTTCCGTGACCTTTACTTCCAATAATTTTTGTGAACAATTGTAAAACCCACAGAATTCCAGTGTATTTTAAAATCGTTACCATAATTCCAAGCGTTTTTGTGGTAAAATTTGCCAACTGTCTCCAATACGTAGCGCCAATTGTTTTTGGAATAATTTCAGAAGTAACTAAAATCAAAATTGTCATCACAGAAGACACAATAAATACGCCGTAACCTTCGTCATTAAATATCTTTTTTGCTTCTGCACCAACCATAATTGCACCAACTGTGTGCGCAATTGTATTCAACGTAAGAATCGCGATTAACGGTTTATCTACGTCTTTTTTAAGTTCTTTTAAAGCATCTGCATATGGTTTTCCTTCCTTCTTTTTAATGTTTACAAACGTTGGTGTAACGCTCAAAAGTACAGCTTCCAAAATGGAGCATAAAAACGAGAAAAAAATAGAAACTACTCCGTAAAGTATTAATAGTGTCATGTTTATTTAAAAATTGGATGTAGCGAATTTAGAGAATATTTTGGTCAATCTTAAACTATCCGAGTTGAATCCATAAAATTTACTACGATTTACTTAGGCGGATTTTAACTACCAACCACGATATGTTGGCGGTTTTATGTCGTTGAGGTTCAAATACACGATGAGTTGTCCTCTGTGATGTGTCACATGATCTTGCAGTAAATTCAAGATTTGCAATTTCGTTTTTTGACCTGCAAAAAATTCTACCAACTCTTTTAAATCTTCTGGAGTTGCAGTTTTTATAATTGTTGCTGTATTGTCAAAAGATGTCTTCATGGCTTCAATCACTTCCGCTTTTGTAGGGTATGTTACTTTTATATTTTCAAGTGTTGCTTTCGCGAAATACCGATTGCTCAACCAATCCATATTCTGTTTTATATGCAATAACTGCTCTTTAAATGTCTTTTGACGTTCGGTTGGTTTATAATCATACTTATCTTCAGGCATTGCTTCTGCCATTTCTACTAAATAATCTTTAGAGTTCTCCCATTTTTCCAAAAAAGCTGAAATTGGTGTGTCTTGCGCTTTCGCGAATGAACTTACGAAAATGACTAGAAGAAATATGTGTTTTTTCATAATTGATAATTTGGTTAGTGTGTATATGAGAGAATATTTTTAATATCGGCATCAGTTAGGTTTGGAAACGGATTGCACTTATAACCTCGTTCTCCAGAATATTTAATTTCCCCTGAAAAATCATTTTTCATAAACTTTATAATGTCTTCCGCAGAATAGCGTTCGTTAATACTTCGTAATAGCGGACCAGTAGATTGCGCGTCTAATTTATGACAAGCAGCACAATTTGCGTTAAATAAGCTTCTTCCTTTTTTTGCTTCTTCAGAAGAATCTAGAGAAGGAGTTCCACAGATAAAAATTGGTTGTGAAGCGTACGTTTTTTCTTGTTCTTCAATATTTATAAATACCAATAAAGCCATTCCAGCAATGGTAATTAATATAAATATGGAAAAAGCAACTTTCATCGTTTACGATAATAATTTAATCACATCTTTAGCAAAATAACTCGCAATGACATCTGCGCCAGCACGTTTAAATGCCATAATCGATTCCATCATAACTTCATCATGGTTGAGCCAACCTTTTTCAGCCGCAGCTTTAATCATTGCATATTCGCCACTAACTTGATAGACCGCAACAGGAACATCAAATTCATTTTTAATTTCTCGCACAATATCCAAATACGCCATTCCAGGTTTTACCATCACAATATCGGCGCCTTCATCAATATCCATTTCAGTTTCGCGCATGGCTTCATGCCGATTTGCAGGATCCATTTGGTAGGTTTTTTTATCGCCAAAACCAGGAGCAGAATCGAGTGCATCACGAAAAGGTCCGTAAAAAGCAGACGCGTATTTTGCGCTGTAACTCATAATGCCAACATCTACGAAACCTTCATCTTCTAACGCTTCACGGATGCTTAAAATTCGTCCGTCCATCATATCACTTGGCGCCACAATATTAGCGCCAGCTTCCGCATGCGAAACGCTCATTTCAGCCAAAACTTCAATCGTATCGTCATTGATAATTTTTCCTTCTTCCACAATTCCATCATGACCAAAAGAAGAATACGGATCGAGCGCAACATCTGTCATAATAATTATATCAGGACAGGTATTTTTGACGGTTTTAATAGCGCGTTGCATCAAACCATCTGCATTTAAAGCTTCTGTTCCTTTGTTATCTTTTAAATTATCGGGCACTTTTACAAACAGCAAAACGGAGCGCAAACCTAAACTCCAAAGCAATTTTACTTCAGTAACTAATGTATCTAAACTATGTCGGTAATAATTTGGCATGGACAGAATTTCTTCTTTGATTCCTTTGCCTTCCACCACAAAAAGTGGCACTAAAAAATCGTTTGCTGTAATTATATTTTCTCTGACCAAACCGCGAATCGCAGCATTGGCACGTAAACGTCTATTTCTTCGAAGTGGGAACATATTTTTTGTTTGAAAAGTAACTTGTGCAAAGATACTAAATTATAAAGTGAATGTTAAATTAATAGAATTCTATGAAACAATGGGAATATCAGAAAATTAGAAAGAAATGATTTGTAAATGGTTTTATTTTTATGTCCAAATAATCACGTTTAATAAAAATTTTCTATTAAATTGTAACTAATTAGTTACATTTGTACTATGAGAGAAATCGATATTGCAGAAGAATGTTTGGAATTTATCGACAGTCAAGAAGAGAGAGTTGCATTGAAATTTTTTCAACTTATTGAAGTTATCAGTGAAATTAAAGTGATTAATTCCAATTTTCTGAAAAAACTGAAATCAACACAATTTTATGAATTGCGAATTAAATCAGGAAACGAATATCGAATTGTAATCTTTGCTATTGACCACCTGAATTTTTCAGAATGTAAAAAAGCAATTTGCTTGTATGGATTTCAAAAAAAAGGAACTAAAGATTATAAAAAAGCAATTAAACAAGCAGAAAAAATACTGGAGAATTATTTAAAAGAAGAATAATTATGGGAAAATCAATAAACGCAAAAGAATTAATTGCAAAACGTTATGGGAAAAAAGGCACGGAAAAACGTGAAGCGTTTAGAGAAGGTGCTTTTTCCTATTATTTTGGAGAAATTATAAAGAATCGCAGGAAAGAATTACACATGACTCAAGAACATCTAGCAGAAAAAGTTGGAAAGAAAAGGCCGTATATTTCTAGAATTGAAAACGGAGAAGACATTAGATTATCTAATTTTGCTTTACTTGCAAACGCTTTGGGACTAACAATTCAGTTGACAGTTGAATAAAGTTGTATATAAATTCTTTAAGAAATAAACCCGGAAATCCACGTATACACAACCATCATTCCTAAAACGATTGCGCCGTTGAGCATAATGTCGTTGGTAAAAAACACGCCAAAAAATCCTACGCAAATCATCGCGATTCCGTAAAAAAGTCCAATCAATCTTGTTCTTTTTTGTTCTCTTAAAAATGATCCCGGCAATGGTAATAACGCACAGAAAAAGGTTAATCCCCATAACATATACAGTTCATTTCCAAACGTGAAATAGGCGCCAACTGCCAAAATTCCTGCTAATGCCAATCCGCCAAAAGCGTATCCACTATATTTTTGACGGTCTTGTAATAAATATTTTCCGTACGAATCGGCTAATAAAATGGTGTTGGATAAGGGTTCCATAATCCATCCGCCAAGGACAAAAAGTAAATACACAATAACTAACGGAATTACTAAAAACGTTAAGTCAGATGCTTGTAAAACTACAATTCCTATACGATATGCAATATATAAACCAATGATGAAAATCCATTGATTTCGAGACGATTGATTGCTCATCCAAAAGGCATATTTTAGATACCATTTGTATAAAAAGTTCTTCGATTTTAAAGCCGTTGTCATTCCTTCACGTGCGTATTGCATGTTTGGATTCAGTTGTAACGCTTGTTTAAAATGATGCAACGCTTTCTTGGTATTGCCATTTTCCAATGCAACCCAACCGACATTTGCGTGCGCATAATCGTCTTCTGCGTTGTCGTATAAAATATGTTCAACAGTTTCTTGAGCTTCTTCTTTTCGGTTTAATTTTGTCAATAATCGTGCGCGAAGATTTAGACACGCTGCATTTTTCGGATCGAGTTGTAAGCCTTGATTCACAAAATCTAACGCAGGTTCAAACTTTTTGTTTGCCATTAATAACGCGCCTTTAAACGCAAAATAATCTGCTTGATACGGATCTAATGCAATACTTTGATTGATTAAATTTAACGCTTCTGAAGTTTTATCTAAACGTGACGCAATTTGTGCTTTTATAAAAAATAAATTTCCTTCGTTTGGTGATTCTTGCAATAACTCATCTATAATTTTGGATGATTTATCATATGCATCAATATTAAAAAAACAAAGTGCCAAATAATACTTGCTTGCATAATTGTAAACACTTTCCGAAATCGCTTGATTTAGAACAGGAATTGCTTCTTTAAAACGTCCTAATTCGAACAATTGTGCGCCTCTTAAATGACTTTTAGATTCCATTATTTTTTGATTTTTAAATATGCTAAAATATCATCGTACAATCCGCTATCATTTGCATACAACGCGTAGTTTTTAGAAGATACAAACCATTCTTTAGTGCTTGGTTTTACTTTTTTGATTGCTTTTAAAATGTCTTTCGTGCTTAGTGGTTTTGGAATTCCGTCTTTAAAAGAAGCTTCCAGTTTTACTTCAATAGCAACATCAATTGCTGCCTGAATATCTGCGCCCGAAAATTCTTTTGCCGCTTTTGCCAATGACATATAATCAATGGTTTCTGTTGGTTTTTCTTTGAGATGAATGTTAAATATTTCCGCTTTTGCTTCCACATCTGGTGGCGAAACAAATATGATGCGATCAAAACGTCCTGGACGACGAAAAGCTGGATCTAAATGCCAAGGAGCATTCGTAGCGCCAAGCACTAAAATTCCGTCGTTATCGGCGTCAATTCCGTCCAATTCCGCTAGAAACTGATTAATAACAGACCTTCCTGAAGTTTTATTTACATCGTTTCTATTCGCGCCAAGCGCATCAATTTCATCAATAAAAATGACGCACGGTGTATTTGCGCGCGCAGTTTCAAAGATTTCATGTAAGTTTTTCTCTGAACTTCCAATCCACATATCCAAAATATCGTTGATTCCAATACTGATAAAATTCGCGTCAATTTCGCCTGCAGTTGCACGTGCAATATGTGTTTTTCCGCAACCTGGCGGACCGTATAATAAAATTCCGCCACCAATTTTTTTACCGTACGCTTTGTATAAATCTTTATGTTCTAATGGTTTTATGATTTTGAGATCAATTTCCTTTTTGATTTCTTCCATTCCGCCAATACTGGCAAAATTTGTCGTTGGTTTTTTTAGAAAAGATAAACCATCTTCATCAACAAAATCTGGTTCGCGCGTTGTGTTTACTTTTAATACATTGTCAAAATCTTCATTTTCATAAGATGGATCAAGCTCAAGTAATTCTCTATATGTTTCTTGCGCGTCGCTGTAATTTTCTTGATTTATTTGACAATAACATAACAATTCTAAAAACTTTCGATCTGATCGTACTTTTATAATTTCTTCCAACAAAACTTCGCAAGCTGTAATTTTTTGCTGCTTGTAAAAACAACTAGCCAATTCATATTTTGCTTCTATGTGATTGCTATCTAAATCAATAATTTGAATAAAATGTTGTTCCGCTTCAGCAAAACTTCCTTGTTGCATAAACAATTTGGCAATTTGAAGTTTGAGTGGAATATTATTTGGAGAAAATTGTAATGCTTCTAGTAAACTTTCTAACATTTGTTTAATTTTTTGTAAGATAAACACTTTTATTTATAACCAATTTCTTCCGTTAATGAAATATTGCTTTTGGTAAAATTTCCTGTCCCAAAAGCTATTTCCCGGCCTTTTTCGTCGACCAAACTACTTTCGGCAACAAATAGATTTCGCGATTTGAATTTCAGCTTTCCTGTTGCAGTAATTACGCCTTGGCTTACAGGTCTAGTAATGTTAATGTTGAATGAAGTTGTTAATAAAAATACATCTTTTATAATAGAACTTACGGCAAAAAAAGCGGCATCATCCAATAGTTTGAAATATACCGAACCGTGAATCGCGCCAAGCGCATGAAAATATTTGGAATCAATTGTCAACTTTATTTCTGCAACTTCATCTTCAATTTTTATTTCTGTGGTTTCATAGAGTTGTGTATTCATATTTGCTGCCAAATACATTCGCTCTAATTTTTGGTAATGTTCCATTGTATAAAATTAGTGAATTCTTCGTTGTTGTTTGCCACGAATACACGAATATTGTCATTACGAGAAATTCTTAATTTCGAAGTAATCTTTAGATTAGCAACTTAAATTCAACAGATTGCTTCATTTCATTCGCAATGACCATTGTTAGCTAATCATACTTACAAAACCCAATCTTTCGGATTCATCAAAACCTCAATCAGTTTTGCTTCTTCACTTCCAATTTCAGGATGATGATTGTATTTCCACTGCACTGTTGGCGGCAAACTCATTAAAATACTTTCAATGCGTCCGTTAGTTTTTAAGCCAAATAAAGTTCCTCTGTCATGAACCAAATTGAACTCAACATATCGTCCGCGACGTACTTCTTGCCAATCTTTATGATTTTGTGTGTATTCAATATTTTTTCTGCGTTCTACAATTGGCACATAACTTTCTAGGAAACTGTTTCCAACTTCAGTTACAAAGTCAAACCGATCTTGCATGGAAAATTCGTCCGTTTCTTTTAGGTAATCAAAAAATAATCCGCCAACGCCACGCGCTTCGTCACGATGTGAATTCCAAAAGTAATTGTCACAGGTTTTTTTATGTGTTGGATAAAATTCCGGATGATGTTTGTCACACGCCGTTTTACAAACTGTATGAAAGTGTGTTGCATCTTCTTCAAACAAGTAATATGGCGTTAAATCTTGTCCGCCACCAAACCATTGTGTGACAACATTTCCTTCCTTATCATACATTTCAAAATAACGCCAATTGGCATGAACTGTTGGAATAAATGGATTTTTTGGATGCAATACTAAGCTCAATCCGCATGCAAAAAAATCGCCTTGTTCCACGTTGAAATTTTTTCGTAATGCTTCTGGAAGTTCGCCGTGAACTGCCGAAATATTAACACCACCTTTTTCAAAAATTGCTCCATTTTCAATGACACGCGTTCGTCCGCCGCCGCCTTCTGGACGTTTCCATAAGTCTTCTTCAAAGGTTGTTTTTCCATCAACTTTTTCTAGTGTTGATGTAATAGTGTCTTGTAATTGATGAATATAATTGAGAAAAAGATCTTTCATTGTTTTCGCCTTAATTTAAATAATTTTGGTGCTTTTTTGAGTTATACCAAATAATGTTTAAAACGATTTTAAACGGTCATTTTAAATTTTAATTTGGTATTATACAAAGATACTTTTTCTGTAGAAATAATATACAATACGTTTTTAACAAAAAAGAAGAAACCATTGCTGATTTCTTCTTTTATATAGACTTCTTTTTTTAGTTAAAACCATCACATTTTGGATAACCATTACATGACAAGTTACAACTGTTTCGTTCGCTTGGACAAGCGGCTCCAGGACAACTATCCGTTGGTGCTTGTAAAGGTTCACGACCACCATTAATTATTTTTTGAACTTCTTTTTCTAATGAGACAATTGTGTTTTTACCTAAATTTAATTTCGCTTTACTTTTTTTCATATTATTTATAATTTTTGGTTATGTACTGAATTTTGAAGAATTATCTTATGGTATTATCACATGGTCCGTTGTTAACACACGTTTTTGCGTCAGTCAGACACTGATCTCCAGGACAACTATAAGAAGTTTCAGAACGTCCTCCACGAATATTTTCTAAAGCAGAAATAGTGCTTTTGCTGAATGCTAATTTGGTTTTACTTTTTTTCATGATATTTATAATTTTTAGTTAAGTAGTAAATATAAGTAAAAACATGCAATTAAAGTATGTGCTTAAGTTGTAATAATACGGTTGTTTTTGTCGAATTTTTCAGGATGTAACGCTTTCAAAGTCGTTACCGTTGAAGCAACAACCGATAATGGCAATACAATTAAAATTCCAATAATCGGAATTAATAAAATAAGCATAAAACCAACTCCGTTTCCAATGGCAATTCCTCTGTTTTTCCGAACAAATTCAATACTTTTTTTATACGGAAAGTAGCGTTCTAACGTATAATCCATGTTTCCAAAACCTGCATAATACGCTTGTATTAAAAAGATTAAGAACAAGAAAATTATTCCAATTAACGGAATGAAACTGAATATAAAAAATGGAATGATCCATAAAATTTCTACGATCAAATTTCGAAAATTTAATCTGATTCCTCTTGCCAATGTTGAGGTTTGCGCTTTGAATCCAGTGGTTTGTTTGCGAACAGTTCCTAAAAGATGCTGTTCTATTTTTTCAGATATTGGACTCATAAACGGCGAAACAATTGCCATGAGTGTATGTTTGAAAATAATGATTCCAACTGCAAGAACGATCAATCCGCCAATAAAATGACTTATCGTCGTAACAGTTTGTTTTCCCCAAGTAAATCCCCAAATACTAGCAATGTAATTTCCAATGTTGTCTGACAAACCATACGCAGTAAAAATGATGAAAATACCAAGCAAAAAACTAATCACGATCGGAATCACAAAAAAGCGCCACAAATTGAGTTTATTCAGTAATGTATATGCTGAAAAATAGGCTTGAATTCCGTTAAATATATCTTTTATCATAAGTCCTAATGTACAATTAATCTATAAAATCTCCTATATCAAAATCGCCTCCGTCACTAGAATTAAAATCAATTTCTATACTATCTAATAGTAATGTGATTTCTTCTGAGAGAGAAGTGAAAAATATTTCTGAAAAATCAAATATATCAAACATTTCAAAATACGTATCACGAGAGATATTTTTATTTTGAATGATTAACGCGTTGATTTTTTCTAATAATTCAAAAGTTAAGTTTTTCAACAAGAAAATATTTCCTTTTAAAAAAGATACTAATTTCAATGCTTGTTCGGGCGATTCTTCAATGATTTGCACAATGTTTTCATCAATTGCAGAAAGATATCGTTGTATTTCATTTTGAACTTTTCTTCCTGAAGTATTTAATCGAAACACATTAAATATGCTGTAAATGAAAGAATTAGAGAATAAATTTTGAATTTTATGTTCTTTGATTACCTGCCGTTTTACTACATGATCTCGTGGCATATCGGTATACACTCTGTGTAAATACGAACGCAAATGAAAGTAACTTGCATTATCAATAATCGTTAGAAAGTATTTTTCAAATTCACTTTTGTAGTATGCGTTGAAATTTTTAGCAGTTTCAACAGTTGTTCGTGTTCTCTTATATGGATCACTTGGATGCAATTGGATATGTTTTTTCTTAATGACCAACACTTTTTTTAATGCTAAATCCATCAAGGTATATCGAATAATATCTTTGAGTTCTATTTTGCTTGGCGCTAATAAAATAGCAGTTGCCGCAGGTTTTAAAACCGATAAATAATTAATCGTTTTTTTGTCAAAATTTAGATTGCCAATAATATTAACAGCGGAAGTATTCATACCGTAAATGTAGCATAAAATAAGGCTCAAAAAAAAATCCGAAGCTAATTAAAGCAACGGATTTTGAGGTTATTTAGGTGCTATGTTTCTATAAATCAAATCCTACTGAAAACAGCCAAACACGATTTTTTGGACTTCCTTCGTCATAAATATCGCCCAATCCTAAATGGTAACGCGCTGATAATGTAAATCCTGAATCTGTTTTAAAACCAGCACCAAAATTTACGCCGTAATCAAAACTATTTGGATCAAATTCTTGAGTTGTATCAAACAAGTTGAAACTGCTGTCAAATTCTTCTTTGTGCGAAATAGCCAACCCAATTTGTGGACCAGTTTCTAAGAAAAAGTTGTCGCTAATATATCCTTTTAGTATGATTGGAAGATTCAAATAATCTAGTTTTTGCGTAAAAGTTCCGCCATTTGCTTCAATTTCATACCCTTGTTGCGAATATAAAAGCTCCAATTGCAATGCGAAGCTTTCACTCAAAAATGATTCTCCGTAGACACCAATATGAAAACCACTACGCTGACTTGTTTCGCCGTCGCCATCAAAACTCACCGCAGCCAAATTGTAACCACCTTTGATTCCAACATTTGCTGTTTTTGAAGTTACATCTTGTGCATTTCCTACTTGAAATGCCATTAAAATAATTCCTAAAGTTAAAATTGTCTTTTTCATTTTCTTGTTGTTTAATGATTTTTAATTTGATTGAATTTATAATTTATTTTCCGCCATTTGCTTGTAAATCCGCAATACATTGTGCGTCTAATTGTGGAGCATTTCCGCCAGAAATCATATTGGAAATTCCTGAACCAGTTTCGGCAGCCCAATACATTAAGCACGAATCTACATCACAATGTTTTGGATGTTCGGCATCTTCATGAGCACTTTGTAATGCGGAACCTAAATTCGTTAATCCTAACAAATGCCCGAACTCATGTTTAATGACTGTTGTTTCCAAAACACTTCTATTTGGTTCAAAAGGTTCGTCACTCAATTCTTGTATCGTTTGCTCATAAATTACAAAAGAAGTATTTCTATAAGCCGTTCCAAGTACAACTCCACTACTTGTATTACTTGCCGAAGGTGCATCTGCAAAAAATACCCAAATCACAACTTCAGAATCACTATTATAATTCATTCGATGAATACTTTCTAAATTCGAAATATCTTCAATTGTATATGAAGTATTTCCTGGCGATTCTATCGCGGTAAGTGTTGTCGAAATTCCATCAGGTTTAAACGTTCGTTCTTGTAAAAAAGAAGTGAAATTATTGACAGCCGTTTGTGACGGTTCAAAACCTTGTACATATACAATTTCAATTGATAAACTTGTATATGTATGGTCTGATAAAATATCATTGGCTGAACTTCCAACCGCTTGTAAATTAGCCGTCGTTGGATTTGGTGTTCCGTTGTTCGTTGGCGTGATGCTTTCATCTTCTGAACAAGCAAAAAATGTGAAACAGATAAGTACTAAGATTCCTTTTTTAAGCATGACAATTATTTTTTAGGATGCAAAATTATTTTAAAAAAGAACAATTGCCAAGTATTTTTTGACAATTGTTCAACCATAGTAACTATGGGCAGGTTCAGGGATAATATTATATGTCAGTCAACACTAAAGTGATGGCGCTATTTACCGTACTACGCAATGAAATTGTAGTCTGAGAAGCACTCATTACTTCCCACGTTTGGTTTAATAATTCAAATGAAGCGTTTCCAGAGAAATTCAACGTTAAGAATACTTCTGTTTCCGAAGTTACTTCGTATGTTCCTTCTACATTTTCAATAGTACTATTGATTATATTTTGCGCTTCAACTGATAAGTCATTTGAAAAATCAATGGTAAACTCTGCATATGCATTTGCTGTGTCAGTACCTGAGTTTACAAACGATTCTACTCTAAATAGTCCGTCTACTAAAATTACTTCTAAATCATCTGCATTGTCGTTTGCTTCGTCTTCTAATTCTTCCACATCTAAGCAGTTTTCAATACTCGATTGTAATTCTAAATCACTGTTGATTGTTGCCGTAGTTTCGTCATTCAAAATCACCGTAATCGGATAGCTTATTGCGTAAAATTCATCATCACCTATGTCATTAACAAAGTTATATAATTGCTCTTCAGATTGTACAGAAATACTTCCAGTTTGGTTCAAAGTAGCATCATAATTTAAGATGGCGATCGGAAACTGAATATCTACACATGAAATTGCATCTTGCGCCGTATTTTGTGCTGTTTCACATTCGTTGATTAATGCTTGATAATCTGCTTCATTCGTAATTGTAACTTCCGTGTAATCACTTAACCTTACTGAGATCGGAAATTGAAACTCAACAGTATCGTTATCCGTATTAAATTGTCCTATAATATTTAGAACTAATTGATAATCTGCTTGCGAAACAATAGAAACTTGCGTTCCGTTTACAGTAGCTGTTACGGGTAATAAAACAGATGAACAAGAAACTCCATCCAAATAATCGTCAAAAGATCCGTCGAACATATTTGTTCTTGCTAAATTTAGAGTTGTTGCAGAATTTGCAGAATTCGTAGTCACATTTGGATTTGGATTATCTCCATTTTCTGAATCAATTGAATCTTGGCATGAAGTTATCATTGCGAATGATACAATAAGGAATGTTAAAAGCTTTAAATTTTTCATAATGATTGTTTTTTTAGTTTGCTATTTTTTGTTTGTAAATAAATTGTTTTTCGTTATTTCGAACTTAAGACAACGCAGCAACTATTTACCCTATGATTTTTTTAATTTTTTTCAAAAAAAATAGCAACCACTTGATAATCAATAATTTATAATACATTAAAATATCATACTTTTGTAAAAGTAAAAATCTAAAAGATAATTTATGCAATCGGAGCACGATAATTTATGTGATGAAGATTACTTTACTAAATTTTATGCTACGTATCTACAAGCTGCGAGTAATTTTGCTTTCTATAAAAGTGGAGACAAAGCAACTTCTATGGATATTATTCAAGAAGCTTTTGTGAAAATTTGGGAGAATTGTGCAAAAATAGATACCTCAAAAGCAAAGACGTATTTATTCACAACCATAAATAATACCTTCTTAAACATTGTTAAACATCAAAAAGTGGTGTTAACATATGAACAAGGTTCCTCGTATATGGATCGCACCAATCAGGATCCTGAATATATCATGCAAGAAAACGAGTTTAAAAAGAAGCTTCAAGCTGCTATTGCAGGTCTAGAAGATAAAGAGCGCGAAGTATTTTTATTAAATAGAATCGAAGGAAAAAAATATAGAGAAATTGCCGAATTATTAGACATTTCTCAAAAAACTGTTGAAAAACGCATGTCATTGGCATTAAAATATTTACGAACTAAAATAGAAGGATTATAATCTATTTCGTTTTTCCGTAGGGTAAACTAAAATAGAGTTGTCTTACATATAGAAAACTACATATGGACAAAGAAAAAGACATATTAAAATGGTTTAATGGAGCGCTTTCCGAAGAAGAAATCAAAAGTTTACACGAAACTGGCGATGTTGATACTTTGGAAAAAATTAATTTCTATGGAGCACAATTTGAGGTGCCTAAACGTGATGTTGAAGCGGCATTAAATGATTTTAAAACAAACTATCTAACAAAAACAAAAAAGGAAGAAACGAAAGTTAGAAAATTAAATATTAGCTTTATCTCTAAAATAGCCGCCGCCGTTTTATTATTAGTTACAGTTTCCTATTTATTACTTTCAAACAATACATTTACGCTAGAAACTTCATTTGCGCAAAACAAACAAATCTCTTTGCCAGATGGCTCAGAAGTAACTTTAAACGCAGGTTCTAAACTATCATATGTCAAAGATTCTTGGGAAAAAGAACGCAACTTAGAATTAGATGGTGAAGCCTTTTTTAAAGTAAGTAAAGGTGAAAAATTTACGGTTCAAATGGACGAAGGAACAGTTCAGGTATTAGGAACACAATTTAATATCAAAGACCGAAAAAATTACTTTGACGTTCAATGTTTCGAAGGAAAAGTAAGCGTAACCTATGGCAAAGAAACGGTTATCTTAACCAAAGGAAAAGCATTCCGAATTGTCAATGAGAAAGATGTAAATGTCTATGACATTACCAGCGAAAATCCTTCGTGGATGCAAAATGAATCTACTTTTGACAGAGTTCCATTATCGCAAGTAATTGAAGAATTAGAGCGTCAATATGATATCGTAATCAAAACAAATGATGTAGATACGACACAATTATACACAGGAACTTTTGCACACAACAACAAAGAATTAGCGTTACAATCTGTGACAATACCGTTGCGAATGACATATACGATTGAAGACAAAAAAGTGATATTTTACAATCATGGCAGTAAATAAAAAGTATCTCTATATTTTATTTTTTGTGATATGCCACTGTTTGATGGCACAAAATACGCAAGAAAAACAGCTGCTAACTGAAGTCATTAGCGCGCTAGAAAAAAAATACGATGTCAAGTTTTCGTATGCGGTAGAAGATTTAGGAAGTATCAAAATACATCCGCCAAACGATTCGCTCAATCTACAAGAAGCCGTTGCGTATTTAAACACACAAACCTTACTGAACTTCAAAATGCTGAATGAACGGTATGTTACGGTTTCTGTGCTAGATAAAAAGATTGACATTTGTGGGTATTTAAAATCTGCAGAAACAAATGACGCGCTTTTTGGCGGAACTATTGCCATTGCTGGCGAAACTAGAGGAAGTACAACTTCTGAAACTGGAAAATTTATACTCAACCAAGTTTCCCCAAACGCACAAATTTTGATCTCTTATTTAGGATACGAATCAAAAACAGTGATTGCAAAAGATATATTTACCACTAGCGATTGTCGTACAATTTCATTAAAACCAATCAATGAAAACTTAGACGAAATAGTGATTGTAAAGTTTCTAACTACTGGACTTCAAAAAATATTGGATGGAAGTACCGTTTTAAACACCAAAGAGTTTGGAATCTTGCCAGGATTGACAGCTCCCGATATTTTACAATCCATTCAAGCCTTACCAGGTGTGGAAAGTGCAAATGAAAGTATTGCAAATATCAATGTACGTGGCGGAACAAATGACCAAAATCTAATGCTTTGGGACGGAATTAAAATGTATCATTCAGGACACTTTTTTGGGTTAATTTCTGCGTACAATCCATACTTAACAGAGAAAGTTACTGTGACCAAAAACGGAACAAGTAGCGAATATAGCGATGGAGTTTCAAGCACGATAAAAATGGAAACTAAAGACAATATTACCAATGAATTTTCAGGTGGTTTTGGATTTGATTTGATAAGTGCAGATGCCTTTTTAGAAATTCCGCTGACTGAAAATTTAGAACTACACGTTTCTGCGAGACGTTCGTATACAGACATTTTCAACACGCCAACATACGACCGCTATTTTGATCGAAGTTTTCAAGATAGCGACATCAATATCAATAGCGATAACATCAATGAAGCAGCAACAACTTCCAACTTTGTATTTAATGATTATTCGGCTAAAATTCTGTATGATTTCAATGAAAATCATCAGTTTCGACTTAGTTTTTTAAGTATTGACAATCAGTTGGATTATATGGAAACAACGACAAATACGTCCGATGAAACTATTTCACGTGTAAGCGAATTGAATCAGTCTAATATTGGAACGAGCGGAAATTGGAAAGCTTCGTGGAGCGATAAATTAAACACAGAATTTTCAGGTTTTTATTCAACATACATGGTTGATGCTGATGATTACAGAGTAGAATCAGATCAGCGATTGACGCAAATTAATGAAGTCATTGAAACTGGAATCAAACTAAAAGCTTCATACAAATGGACCGAAAACATTCGACTAAATGCTGGTTATCAGTTTAACGAAATAGGGATTTTAAACGAAACCAAGGTAAGTTTACCGTTCTTTGAAAGAATCAAAAAAGATGTGTTGCTCAATCATGCTGCATTTGCGGAAGCCGAATATAAAAAGGAGAACACTTACGTGAGATTAGGTTTGCGCGCCAACTATTTTCAGCAGTTTCAAAAATTTCGATTGGAACCTCGAATCAACATTCGACAAAAATTATCTAACCAATTTGCAGTAAAATTTTTAGGAGAATTTAAAAATCAATCAGCAACACAAATTGTAGATTTTCAAGATGATTTCTTAGGTGTGGAAAACCGCCGTTGGATTTTAGCAAATAACGAAAATATTCCAATTGCAGAAAGTATTCAAGGCTCGGCAGGAATTGAATTCAATCATAATAATCTAGTAATAGATGTTACGGGATTTTATAAAAATATAGACGGAATTACGACATCAAGTCAAGGTTTTTATAACGGATTGCAATTTAGCGATGCTACTGGAAGTTATCAATCATATGGGTTGGAATTTTTGGCAAATAAAACAGCTGATGCATATAGCGCTTGGATAAGTTATACACATAGCATAAACGATTATACGTTTGATCAATTTACACCTTCAAAGTTTCCAAACAATGTAGATGCGCGACATTCGGTTTCGGCAGCGTTTAACTATGAATTTATCAAAAATTTAAAAATTTCCGTGGGCGGAATTTGGCGTTCAGGACAACCGTATACAGAACCAATTGAAGGAAATGAAACGGTTCAAAACGGAAACTTTACACAAGTCAATTATGAAGAGCCAAACAGCAGTTTTTTAAACAATTTCAAACGATTAGATGCTTCAATAAGTTACGGATTTAATATTCACAACGATATCAAAGGAACACTAAAAGCAGGCGTTTTAAATATCACAAATGAACGAAATGTGATCAATCGATACTATGAAGTTGATTCCGAAGACAACACCAAAGCAAAACGTGTAGACAATATTTCGCTTCGCATGACGCCGAATGTTAGTTTTCGGGTGAGTTTTTAATTCGCTTTAAGCGGAATTCACATCAATATAAAACCTAAAAAATCCGTTGCTCACTTTCGTAAACAACGGATTCTTCTATATTCTAAAAAAGCTTTTTTTAAACTTTATATTCTTTCACTGCATCAATAAATGCTTTTGCGTGATCTAACGGAATGTTTGGTAAAATTCCATGACCTAAATTCACGATGTATTTATCTTTTCCGAATTCATTAATCATTTGATGCACCATTTTTTTGATTTCCGCAGGCGGAGAAAATAAACGTGTTGGATCAAAATTACCTTGTAATGTAATGTTTCCGCCAGTTAAATAACGTGCATTTCGTGCAGAACATGTCCAGTCGATTCCTAAAGCAGAAGCATTAGATTGTGCCATTTCTTGCAATGCAAACCAACACCCTTTTCCAAAGGCAATTACTGGCGCGTCATCTTTTAAAGCTTCAATAATTTGATTCATATAGTTCCAAGAAAACTCTTGATAATCGGTTGGCGACAACATTCCGCCCCAAGAATCAAATAGTTGAACAGCATTTACGCCAGCTTTTACTTTTTCCTTTAAATATGCAATCGTAGTATCTGTAATTTTTTGTAATAATTGATGCGCCGCAACAGGATTTGTAAAACAAAATTCCTTTGCTTTATCAAAGTTTTTACTTCCTTGACCTTGTACGCAATAGCACAAAATTGTCCACGGCGAACCTGCAAAACCAATTAATGGAATTTCATCATTTAGCAATTCTTTCGTTGCTTTGATGGCTTTGTATACATAATCCAATTCCACAGTAACATTGGGAACAATTACATTATCAACATCTTTTTGAGTACGCACCGGATTTGGTAAATAAGGTCCAAAATTCGGCTTCATTTGCACTTCAATATTCATTGCTTGTGGAATTACCAAAATATCGCAAAACAAAATTGCTGCGTCCATTCCGTAACGACGAATTGGTTGCACCGTAATTTCACTTGCCAATTCTGGAGTTCGGCAACGCGTAAAGAAGTCGTACTTCTTTTTAATTGCCATAAATTCTGGTAAATATCTTCCTGCTTGGCGCATCATCCAAACTGGCGGACGTTCGACCACTTCTCCTTTTAAAGCTCTTAAAAATAAATCGTTCTTTAGCATAATTTTAGTATTGAGTTGTTAGTATTGAGAATTGAGAAAAATTGCGCAATGCTAACATTTACTATTTGTCATTCCTGCGTAGGCAGGAATCAATTTTATTATTTTTTCAGTATTGAGTTGTCAGTATTGAGGATATCTCACTGCTTACTACTAATATCTCAAATCTATTTTTTATTTCAAAGCACTTCTCGATACTAAATTTCTTCGAAATTTCACTCGAAGTGACGATTGGTTTTATTCTCGTATTGAGATTAGAATATCTAAATAATCTCAATTCTCACTACTAACATCTCACATCTAATTTTATTTCAAAGTACTTCTCGATACAAAATTCTTTCATTTCGACTCCGCTCAATGTGCAGAATTTCACTCGAAGTGACGTTACTAATACCTAATACCCAAAACCTAATGCCTATTACACATAGTGCTCATTCACCAACTCAATCACACTCTCCACCGTTGGAACTTTTGCAATACGGACATCTTCAAAATATTGTTTTGCTTCTTTTGCCGTTGTTTCTCCAATACAAAAAGCAATTCCTTTTGCTTTGTTTACCGAAACATAACTTTGTACCGTTGATGGACTGTAAAATAAAATACCTTCTACACTTTCTTGAAGTTTCTCAGCGTCCAACATCGTTTTGTAGGCATGTACTTCGATGACTTCAATGTAGTTTTCTTCCAAAATAGTTGGCAATGCATCCAAACGAATGTCGCTACAAAAATAGGTTACACTTGTTCCGCTAATAAATTCTACTAAATGTTCTGCGAGTTCTTTTGAGTTTCGTGCGGCTTTTACAACGGGACCAATTTTCTGCTCAATGAGTTTTTTGGTACGTCTTCCGACACAATAAATATTTTCAAATTGTAATTCGGCAGCCGAAAAGTTTTGTAATAATGCTGCTACTGCATTTTTACTTGTAATGACTACGTTTTGAATCGGTTTGCGAACAGCTTGCGGTTTAATTCTATTCAAACTAATTTTAATAAAATCGCTACTTTCTGCAACTACTTTTTCATTGAATAACTGTCGTTGTCCTTCTGTTAATAACTTCGTAGAATATACATTCGTTTGACTTCCAGAAGTTTTGATTTCTTCCATCAAACGTTTTCCGCCACGTTCTATAATGTAATCAGCGCAATATTTTGCCAATTCATGATGTTCGCCAAGTTTGTCGTAGCGAGTGATGGTAATTTTCCGCGTTCCATCAACACTCAACAATACAGTTTCCAACGTAACAACTTCTTCTTTTATGTATGCAATTGCGCCAATTGGAGCTGTACAACCGCCTTCTAACAGGTTTAAAAATTTGCGTTCAATTGTGGTACAAATTTCTGTTTCTTCATGATTGATTTCGGCAAGAATCGCTCTAATTTCTTCATCTTCTTCCAACGCTGTCATCATAATTGCGCCTTGTCCTGGTGCAGGAACCATCCATTCGAGATTTACAGCATCTTCTGGTCGGAGATCAATTCTTCCCAATCCAGCGGCAGCGAAAATAGCGCCATTCCAATGTTCGGTATTTTCAAGTTTTTCCAAACGCGTGTTTACATTTCCACGTAAATCTTCAATCGTATGTGTTGGATATCTGTTGAGCCATTGTGCTTTTCGGCGTAAGCTTCCTGTAGCAACGACAGCATGACGCTCTGATAAGAATTCTTCATTCTTCTTAAAAACTAGCGTATCGCGTACATTTCCACGTTTTAAAACCGCAGCTTGCACAATTCCTTTCGGTAAAACTGTTGGAACATCTTTTAGCGAATGCACCGCAATATCAATGTCATTATTCAGCATTGCAATATCTAGCGTACGCGTAAAAATTCCTGTAATTCCGAGTTCGTATAAAGGTTTGTCTAAAATTAAATCTCCAGTAGCTTTTACGGGAATTAATACAGTTTTGTGACCCAAATGCTCTAGTTGCGTTTGTACTACTTTAGCTTGCCACAATGCGAGTTCACTATCTCTAGTCCCGATTCTGATGATTCTACTCATAATGAGTTATTTTCTAATTGAAATACTTTTTGTATAAGTGCTACACTTTCTTCTGAAGTCGTGTTTTCATCTTTAAGATGATTGGCGAATTGTGTAGTTATTTTTTGAATGATTCTGTTACTGATGATTTCAGCTTGAGATTCGTCAAAATCATTTATCTTTTTACGTTGAAAGTTGATTTCAGCATTTTTCATTGCAGTCAATTTTTGCTTTAACGCTTTGATTGTTGGTGCAAATTTTCTAGTTTCTAACCACGCAATAAATTCTGCTTTGACTTCGTTAATGATTCTTTCTGCTTTCGGAATTTGTAATTTTCTTCTTTCTAATGTTTCATCGGTAATTTGCGATAATTCATCTAAATGAATCAATGTTACGTTTTCTAATTCCGTTACATCTTGTGAAACATTGCGAGGAATCGATAAATCCAGAATCAATAATTCTTTGTTTGTATGAATGTCTTTTTTAGAAACTGTTGGTTGTTGCGCGCCAGTGGCAACAATTAGAACATCTGTTTTTTCAATTTCAGTAGTAAGTTCGTTGTAATCTTTTACAATTAAGTTGAACTTTCCAGCAATTCGTTCTGCTTTATTTTTGGTACGATTGATCAAAATAATTTGATCGTTTTTCGTATGTTTTACTAAATTTTCACACGTATTTCTTCCAATTTTTCCAGTTCCAAAGAGTAAGATATTTTTATCAGAAATATTTGTTACATTTTTTAAGATATACTGAACTGAAGCAAAAGCCACCGAAGTTGCTCCTGAAGAAATTTCCGTTTCGTTTTTGATCCGTTTGCTCGCCGTAATCACAGCGTTTACCATACGTTCCATGAAACCATTGATAAGTCCTGCTTTTTGAGAAGCTTTGAATCCTTTTTTTAGTTGTGAAATAATTTCAAAATCACCTAAAATTTGACTGTCCAATCCTGTGCCAACTTTGAATAAGTGTGAAATGGCATCTTTGTTTTTATGAATGTACGCTACTTCTTCAAATTCTTCCGCAGTTCCGTTAGAGTTGTCGCACAATAATTTAATAAATTGACACGGATGTTGTGCAAAACCGTAAATTTCTGTTCGGTTGCACGTAGAAATGATTAATGCGCCATCGCCAATTTCAGTATCGTAAATTGTAGAAAGGATAGAAGCTTTGGCATTATCGGGCAAACTAAATTTTCCGCGAGTGCTTGCATCTGCTTTTTGATAGCTCATGCCTACACAGTAGAAAGAATTTTGTTTTGATATATTGTATTGCTTCATGGGGATTTTTGAAATCGTTAACAAAAGTATCATTCGAGGTTTAATAAAAACAACGCTCAAAGGACTTTTAGTGTCGCTCTAAGTTTTTTAAGTGCATTTCGTATAAAAAACTTGCGAAATGTTGTAAATTTACAGCAAATTAAGGCTTTTTAAGTGGTTTAGTGTAGAATCATTCTAAATAAAGCAAAAACAGGTATTTCTACTTATGGAAGAAAAAAACAACGCTCAAGGAACTTTTCAAGAGACCCAAGTGGAAGAAGGTTTTTATATTTTAAAGCTTCAAAATGAGAGTGATGATACTCAGCAACTTATCCGAGAAATTGACAGTAGTTTTATACAATTTCATTTTTGTATTAAAGGTGAATGCAAGTTCAATTTTAACAACGGACGTTATTCGTTTGATGTGTTGGATGAACATGCGTTGTTGTTGTACAATCCGCAAACCGATTTGCCAATTAATGTGGAAGTAAAGTCCAAAACTTGGTTGATTTCTCTCTTGATTCCGATTAAAAAATTTCATTCGTTGTTTTCGCTCGAAGCAAATTACATTCACTTTTTGAATGCCGATAAGAAAGATAAAAAGTATTATGATAACAAAGAAATTACACCGATAATGGCAGTTGTGTTGAATCAGATGATTAATAACAACATGCACGAATCTATCAAAAAATTATACTTAAAAGGAAAAGCGTACGAATTGCTAAGCTTGTATTTTAACAGAAGTGAAGATGCTGATATTGAGCAATGTCCGTTTTTGGTTGATGAAGAAAATGTATTGAAAATCCGTCGTGCAAAAGATATTGTCATCGCAAATATGGCAGAACCGCCAGGATTGCAAGAATTGGCAAATGAAGTTGGTTTGAATATTAAGAAACTAAAAGAAGGTTTTAAGCAAATTTATGGCGATTCCGTATTCAGCTTTTTGTTTGATTATAAAATGGAATACGCACGAAAACTACTAGAGTCGGGAAGTTATAATGTAAACGAAGTTGGGCATAAAGTTGGCTACAGTACTGCAAGTCACTTTATTGCGGCGTTTAAAAAGAAATATGGAACAACACCGAAGAAGTATATTTTAGCGAGTGTGAATTAGTTTTGATTGAAAGATTTAAGAATTGAAAGATTGAATCATTCCGTTTGCTAGCGCAAGTTTTCAACTTGTGCCGACGCAGAGAATCTTTTAACTTATTTATCGGCACGAGTTGAAAACTTGCACTAGCTGTTTTGTGATTAATTGAAATATTTAATGATTGCAGGATTGAAAACTTTAGTATTTTACGGTTTCTTTCGTCAAGCTGAACCATGTGCTGAACTTGATTCAGTATTGATTCATCTTCTCATAACAGTGAGTCCAATCATAATAAAAAAATCAACAATCGTTAATCGTTAATTATTTTTTGCCACAAATTCACGAATGTTTTTAGTTTGTTTGTCGGCACGAGTTTACTTCGATAAACTCAGCATACGTGAAGTTTTCGCTAGCTTTCGTACTTAAAAAAAGTCTAAGCAAGTCCAACAACCTATCTCCGTCCACTAATTCTTTTTCGCTTCTTATACTTCACCAATTCAATCGCATTATCAAACAATTCATCATCAATTTCATCGCCATAAATTCGTTCGCCACTATAGCTTTTAATTACTAAATAGATTTTCGTATTCAAGGTTGGTTTATTCAAAAATGCGATGTGATATAATTTTGTGCTGTTGTTGTAGCGACTTTCCTTTTTTATTTTGAAAAAGTAAATCGTAATTATTCCATCTTCATTTTCTACAGTTTCAGATTTTACAAATGAAATTGTATCTTTTTCTTCATCAAAACTAACACGACTTAGCAATCGTGCTTTTGCATAGCGTTGTTGTGTTTTTAAAGAATCGGGAACAATGGCAAGTAAATTTTTGTCTGCTAATTCTTTTAATGTAAAAGCCAATGCTTTTGACTCAAAAATGGTTTTATTTTTTAGTTCCTGCGGAATCATTTCGCCATTTTCTGCCAACAATCCCAAATAGGTTGTCAACGCAGTTCGCGCTTCTGTTTTGATTAATTTATTGAAGAAATCCTGAATCTTTTTATCCTTTCGAAACGGAAATAATAATTTCACATAATTACTCAACGCGCTGCTACTTTTATAACTGTAAGAAGTTGATTTTCCTAAGTTTCGTTTGATTTCAATTTTAGCATCATTTAGCAATTGATTTTTATATTTTTTATATATTTTTGGTTTGATGAGACTACTATCGCGGAGTTCTGTTAACAACGAATAAATTGGCGTTTTATATTCTTCAATACTCGAATATTTCAACAATTCAGGAAACAATTCTTTCTTCAGTAATAAATTGTCTTTTCCGGCTTTAAATAAGGTATTTGTGCCTCTAGAATCTAGCGGAAAATCTTTTTCCAACAGCGAAAGCACCAATGTATAGGAAGCTTCATCTTTTTGCGATAATAATGATTTTAAGATTGCTGTTTGCGTTTTTGGTTTATCGTATGCATTCACATATAAGTCTTCAAAAAATGGATGAATTCGTGCATTTTTCAGCTTTCCAAGTGACGTAATTAAGTAGTTTTTGATGTTTTCCCGATCATCTGGAAAATCATGTTCATGTAAGATAGAAATAATCGTGTTTGCGTGTTTGTCTGTAAACTTAATTTTTGCGAACGATTTTAGCACAATGCTATCATTATTTTTGATTCCATCAAAGAAAATTCCTGTTTTATCAGCAAACACATCTTTCCCAAGTAACGTATCTAAAGGAGTGAAAGTTTCGTAAAAATTCTTGACAAAATCAGATGGTTCTGAAATGGAATCTTCTAGCGTAAGCAAGCCAAATAAAACACCTTTTTTTAAGATGTTTTTCATGTAAATTCGCTTTGCGCTCGCCGTATCTTTTATGACATATGTACTGTAAAACATGTTGTCTTTTTCTTCGTATTTTTTATCTTCAATCACAAAACCAAATTTGTAGCCACGCTCCATAGAACTCCACAAACTATCAATGTTATGATACATTTGTAAATCGTGATATTTTATGCGTTTTACAAATATTTTCTCGTTACTTTTTGACGTATACGTAATGTATTTTTTCTCTTGATCGTATGCTTTTTTCTCAGCGCTGTATCTGCTAGAACTGCTCGATCTTGTTGCAGGCTGTTTGGTATTCGTCAATACAGAAAAATGCAATGATGTGTCAATCACTGTTTCGAACTTTTTATACGTTGGTTTTTTTAGTTTGAACGAATTAAAATAAGTCGTTGCTTTTTCTTTATGATCGCCAATATAGCCGAGCAAATAATAGCTTTCGTCTTTTATCACAGTTTTTAAATAAATGTGTTGTTTCGTGATGCTATCTATAATGGCTGACGATTCGTAACTCGTATATGTAGATGCTGTAAACTTGCCGTCAATCTTTTTGATGTCTAAATTTTTATAGAAATTATCATGAATATATTCCGCTTCAAATGCATCTTCTTCAATATAAGAAACGTCGGTGCTGTACACTTCTTTGAAGAAATAATATTGGTCGTTAACTTCGGCTTGTAACAACTTATTTCCAACGTTTTTTGTATTGTCCGAAATAAAATTCGCAGGAAATAAAAACTCATATTTAGTATATTCGGACGTATATGTTTTCATTTCTTCCGTAGAAGAACGAAATTCGATAGAATCAAAAATTTCTTGTTCATATTGCAATACAAAATCCTTCTTTCCAGCAAATTTGATGATGATAATTTCCAAAGGCGTTTTGTAAATATGATACTTTTGGTAATCGCCTTTTGTGGTTTTATTCACAATGCTAAATCCTGGAAACGGACTTGTCAATGGCGTTTTAGAAATAATATCGCCAGGAATATCTTCATATAATAACGGATCAATTTCGTCCAGCGTAATTTTTTCTTCATTCGGAAAATGATCATACGTATTCAGTCGTGTAATCGTTAAATATGCACCATTTGTCATATCGGGCGCTAAGTAAAATTTTTGATCTTTATATACAAATTCGCGAAGTTCATCGAAGGTTTTTATTGTAATAAAACCATCTGGCGTACTATACGTATTCAAATACGGTTTTACGTGTAATTCTTCCAAATCGGCTTTCGCTTTTAGTGCATAATCAGTTTGTTCGGAAGTGAGCGGTTTTACAGTGTAACCTCTATCTTCAAGCATTTGCAACATGCCTTTTTCGCCTGCTAAATGTGCTGCGCCAACGCCTGCAAAAACAGTTTTGTGTTGCATTAATGAATCCATGACAATGACCATATTTTCATTGCGCTTATACAACATATGTTCACGGAAAAACTCCGTATTTGTAGCTGCACCAATAGAATCTAGCAAGTCAATATTTCGGTCTCTATACACGTCTTCTTGTAATGTATATCGGTTTTTATTTTTGAATTTTTTCTGAATCCATTCATCTATTTTCTTCTTTCGCACATTATACGCTGCGCGCGAAGTCAAATACCGAGCTTCTTCAATATTTTCTAAGCTTATAATAGGTTTATTGTTCTTTTTTCCAGCTTGATAAATAAACATATCTAAGTAGGTTTCTTCTTCAAAATCATCTGCGCCAGCTTGTTTTCGGTATAAATATCCGTTGATGATTCTATTATCAAACCGAATAATACTGCGTACAATTATTTTCTTGGAAAACTGCGGATTAAAGTTTAGGCTATAAAAATTTTGTCCGCCTCCATAACTTCTTCTTGCAGACGAGCTAGACATGCTTTCATAATTGTGCGCCAACCAAGTTGTAGGATCGGATTCTAAAGCTACCGTTTCGGCTTCGTTTAACGCTTTAAAAAAAACATCATCTAAGCGAAATGCTACTTTTTTACTTACGTGCATGGTTCCGTATAAAAACGAAGGTTTTTCCATTCCGTTTCCAGAAACCTCCCAAAGAAGACTTTGTTTATTTTCTTGTGAAAAAAGGATAGACGCGTAAAACAGGAATAAAAAGGATATATAAACTCTCATAAAAATAGGTGGAAATTTAATGGTAACTAACATCGGTAATCAGTTTAACAATGAACTTGCTTAAACTGAGTTCAATGTACTAAAGATATAAATTCTTTCGTGTTAATAGAATCATAATACCATTTCTATTTTGATTTCAATGTAGAGATGGTATAAACGTAAAAATGCCTTTTCAATGCCTGTATAGACATTTCCTATGATGTCGTATTCATTTATTAAAGTTAGAATCGTAATTTTGTAATTCGTTAAAAACTGAAAAAAACAAACACATGAAACGAGCATGTTCAAAATTTTATCATTTAAGTAAATGATTCATAGCGAACAGCATGTGACAAGTAAAAAACAATAAAAACAAACACATGAAAGGTGTATTATTGATAAATTTAGGCTCGCCAGATAGCCCAAATCCTAAAGATGTAAAAAAATACTTAGGCGAATTTTTAATGGACAAACGCGTGATTGACGTTCCGTATTTACTTCGTGCGTTTTTAGTAAAAGGAATTATCTTAAATACGCGTCCAAAAAAATCGGCAAAAGCCTATCAAAAAATTTGGTGGGAAGAAGGTTCTCCATTAATTGTTATTTCAGAACGTTTTCATAAAAAAGTACAAGAACGCGCCAAAATTCCTGTTGCATTAGGAATGCGTTACGGTTCTATGAGTATTCAAAAAGGATTGATGGAATTGCAAGAACAAGGCGTTGATGAAGTTTTAGTAGTACCTTTATATCCGCATTATGCAATGTCTTCTTCGGAAACCGTCATCGAAAAAACGAAAGAACAACAACAGAAGCATTTTTCAAACATGAAGTTGACGTTTGTTCCACCATTCTACAAGCATCCAGATTACATTCGTGTGATGTCTGAAAACATAAAATCGCACTTAGAAGGCGTTGATTACGATCATATTTTATTCTCATATCATGGAATTCCTGAGCGGCACATCCGCAAAAGCGATCCAACAAACTCACATTGCAAAATTGATGGAAGTTGTTGCGAAACTGCATCCAAAGCACACGCAACGTGTTACAGACATCAATGTTTTGAAACGACGAAAGAAATTGCAAAATATTTAGACTTGCCAGTAGAAAAACATAGCAACTCATTTCAATCACGTTTAGGTGGCGATCCTTGGTTAAAACCCTATACAGATTTTGAATTTGAGCGTTTTCCAACAGAAGGAAAAAAGAATTTAGTGGTTATTACACCTGCATTTGTATCAGATTGTTTGGAAACATTGGAAGAAATTGCAATGGAAGGAGAAGAGCAATTTAAAGAAGCTGGCGGAGAAGAATACAAACACATTCCTTGCTTAAATGACAGCGACGATTGGGTAAAAGTAATGACACGTTGGATTAACGAATGGAGCGTAACTTCTAAAGAGGAAGTTACCGCTTAATGGCACACAAAGCTTCTGCCGAACTTGGCAACGCACCGATTGGGAAATTACTTATTTCGCAAGCACTTCCTGCTTCCATAGGAATTTTGGTGATGTCGCTAAACATGGTGGTAGATACCATTTTTGTTGGACAATGGATTGGTCCGATGGCGATTGCAGGAATTACCGTTGTAGTTCCACTTACCTTTTTAATTGCTTCCATTGGAATGGCGATTGGAGTTGGTGGCGCGTCCATCATTTCCCGTGCGTTAGGTTCTGACGATCAAGACAAAGCGCAACGCGTTTTTGGAAATCAAATTGTGATGTCGTTTGGTTTATCGGTTTTCTTTGTCATTGTTGGATTGATTTTTAAAGAAGAAGCTTTGGCACTTTTTGGTGCGAATGGTAAAATTCTCGGTCCAGCCGAAATATACTATTCAATAATTATGTATTGCATTCCGTTTTTAGCCTTGTGCATGACGGGAAATCCTGTAGTTCGTGCAGAAGGAAAACCAAAATTTGCAATGATCGCGTTGATTCTTCCTGCAATTGGAAACATCTTCTGCGATTACTTATTTATCAATGTGTTGGGTTATGGAATGGCTGGCGCGGCTTGGGCAACCTGTATCTCATACTTTATCTGTTTTGTATTTATCTATTGGTTTTTCTTCTCAAAACATAGCGAACTCAAAATACGATTAAAATGTTTTAAATTGGAACGCAAAATCGTTAAAGAAATTACAGAACTCGGCGGCGTAACGTTGGCGCGACAAGGAATGGTGAGTATTTTGTCTATCATTCTAAATCATACCTTATTTATGTATGGTGGCGAAACTTCTGTGACTATGTATGGAATTATTAGTAGAATGTTGATGTTTGCGTTATTTCCAGTCATGGGAATTTCCCAAGGATTTCTGCCAATTGCAGGGTTTAATTACGGAGCAGGAAAATATCAGCGTGTGCGCGAAAGTATCAATATTTCTATAAAATACGGAACAGGATTGGCACTTGCGATCTTTGCAATTATCATGTTTTTTCCTGAACAAATTGTTTCCGTTTTCACGGATGATGAAGTCATTTTACGCGATACGCCAAGTGCATTGCGTTGGGTTTTCTTAGTCACGCCATTAATTGCGGTACAAATGATTGGATCTGGATATTTTCAAGCCATTGGAAAAGCGATTCCAGCGCTATTATTGACACTCACAAAACAAGGATTCTTCCTCATTCCGTTGATTCTAATATTACCACAATACTTCGGCATTTTTGGTGTTTGGGTTGCGTTTCCAATTGCCGATTTGTTATCAACCATTCTTACAGGATTCTATCTTAATAGAGAAGTTAAACGAAATTTGAAAACGGCGTTATAAAATCTTAAATGCTAAATGTTGAATTTTAAATTAAAAAGCATTTCTCGATACAAATTTGTTTCACAAATTCACTCGAAATGACGCTATGAATGAAATTTTAAATATAAAATAGTTTATAAGTTTAACCAGCAACCAGCAACGCCAAAACTCACAAAAAAGCCTAAATACTAGCAAGCAAAAAAGAATATCCTTATTTTTAATACCTCAAACTAAACCAACCCATAAAATGCGATTTTTAACCTTATTAGCCGTGTTACTACTTACGGTAGGAACTTCCTTTGAAACACAAGCACAAACCTTTAACGAAGATTATTATAAAAACGTAGAATACCGATTAGTCGGACCATTTCGTGGCGGAAGAAGTGCTGCAGTAACTGGCGTTCCGAACAAACCAAACTTATTCTATTTTGGCGCAACAGGCGGCGGCGTTTGGAAAACTACCAATGGCGGACGGAGTTGGGAAAATATTTCGGATGGTTATTTTGGCGGAAGTATTGGTTCGATTACAGTTTCTAAAAGTGACCCGAATGTTATGTATGTTGGCGGCGGAGAAAAAACCGTGCGCGGAAATGTATCTTCAGGATATGGAGTTTGGAAAAGTGTCGATGCAGGAAAAACATGGACAGACGCTGGTTTAAAAAACTCAAGACACATTCCAAGAATGGCGGTTCATCCAACAAATTCAGATATTGTATATGCTGGCGTGATGGGAAATTTATACAAACCAACACAAGAAAGAGGCGTTTATAAAAGTATCGATGGCGGAAAAACATGGAAGAAAACACTCTTCGCAAATGAAAATGCTGGCGTTGTAGATTTATTGATAGATCCAACAAATCCGAGAATTTTATACGCGTCAACTTGGCGAATTCGTAGAACTCCATATAGTTTGAGTTCTGGTGGCGAAGGTTCGGCATTATGGAAAAGTACAGATAGTGGCGAAACGTGGACAGAGATTTCAAAACATAAAGGATTTCCAACAGATACCTTAGGAATTATTGGCGTAACGGTTTCTCCACTCAACAATCAACGTGTTTGGGCAATTGTTGAAAATAAAGAAAAAGGCGGATTATATAGAAGTGATGATGGCGGCGAAACGTGGAATCAAGTGAATAGTGAACGTAAATTGCGTCAACGCGCTTGGTATTACACACGTTTATATGCGGATACGGAAAACGTAGATGTTGTCTATGTATTGAATGTTCGGTATCATAAAAGCACCGATGGCGGAAGAACATTTAGTACGTACAATGCGCCACATGGCGATCACCATGATTTATGGATTGCGCCCGAAAATCCAAAACGGATGATTATTGGCGATGATGGCGGCGCACAAGTTACCTATGATGGCGGCGAAACGTGGAGCACATATCACAATCAGCCAACATCGCAATTTTACAGGGTAACTACAGATACTAGTTTTCCATACAGAATTTATGTAGCACAACAAGATAATTCTACGATTCGAATTCCGCATAGAACTGACGGACGTTCTATTTCGGATGACGATTGGGAAAGTACCGCAGGTGGCGAATCAGCTCATATTGCCGTCGATCCAAAAGATAATGACATTGTATATGGTGGAAGTTATGACGGTTTTCTTACCCGAAAAAATCACAGAACAGGAACGGTAAGAGCCATTAATGTTTGGCCAGATAATCCGATGGGACATGGCGCAGAAGGTATGAAATATCGCTTTCAGTGGAATTTTCCAATTCTATTTTCAAAACACAATCCGAATAAATTATATACATTTTCAAATCGTGTGCATGTGACGGAAAATGAAGGACAATCTTGGGAAATTATTAGTCCAGATTTAACTCGAAATGATCCAGAGAAACTAAAATCTTCAGGTGGACCAATTACACAGGATAACACTTCCGTAGAATATTATTGCACCATATTTGCTGCACAAGAATCGTCAGTAAAAGAAGGTTTACTTTGGGTTGGAAGCGACGACGGATTGCTTCACGTTACGCAAGATGGCGGACAAACCTGGAACAATGTTACGCCAAACGGAATGCCAGAATGGATGATGATTAATAGCATTGAGCCAAGTGCATTTGATGCTGGAACGTGTTATATAGCTGGAACAAAATATAAAACAGGCGATTTTGCTCCATATTTATATAAAACAACAGATTACGGAAAAACGTGGACAAAAATTACCAACGGAATCAACGCAGAACATTTCACGCGTGTTGTGCGTGAAGACCCAAAACGCAAAGGTTTGTTATATGCTGGAACAGAAACTGGCATGTATATTTCGTTCAACGATGGGAAAAACTGGCAATCGTTTCAGTTGAATCTTCCCATTGTTCCAATTACAGATTTAACTATAAAAGACAACAATTTAATCGTTGCCACACAAGGTAGAAGTTTATGGATTATTGATGATTTAACTGTGATTCATCAACAATATACTATTACAAAAAATTCAAATATTCTGTACACACCAAAAGATACCTACAGAATGCGTGGCGGTTCCCGAAAAGGAAGTAAAACTGACGGAACAAATCATCCGAATGGTGTGATGACGTATTTCTATTTGAATGATTTTGATGAAAAAGCTGAGGTTTCGTTAACATATTCTGACGCAAGTGGAAAAATTATTAAAACATTCAGCACAAAAAATAAAGAGAAAGATAAGCTTGAAGTTGAAAAAGGAGCGAATCAGTTTGTGTGGAATATGTCGTACAAAGGAACTGAAAAGCTCAAAGGAATGATTTTGTGGTGGGCAAGTTTGGAAGGTCCGAAAGCAATTCCTGGTGATTATAAAGTGAAATTAACGGTTAAAAAGGATAGTATCAATAAAGTTGAACTTACAAAACCATTTACAATTGTAGCAGATCCAAGAGCAGAAAGTACGTTGGCAGATATGCAAAAGCAATTTGATTTTATCAAAGATGTTAACGAAACGATGGATAATGCACATAAATCGATTAAAAAAATTAGAAAGATTAATGGAAAATTGAGTTCTTTTGCAGCGCAATATAAAGATGACGAAAACGTGAAAGAATTGGTAGATAAAGCCAATGAGTTAAAGAAAAAATTCACGACGATTGAAGAAGCTTTGTATCAAACAAAAAATAGAAGTGGACAAGATCCGTTGAATTTCCCAATTCGTTTAACGAACAAATTAGGACACTTAAATTCATTGGTAAGTATGGGCGATTTTGCGCCAACCGAGCAAGATATTGCCGTAAAAAATGAATTATCGCAACAAATTAATCAACAATTGAACACATTCAATAATTTGGTAGACACTGAAATTAAAGCATTTAACGAAGCATTTAATACGAAAAAACTAAACTATCTATTTATAGAAGACTAAATGGAATACGATTATATAAAATCATTACACCTGATTTTTGTAGTAACTTGGTTTGCAGGATTATTTTATATTCCACGGCTATTTGTGTATCAAATAGAAGCGTTTCATAAACCTTCGCCAGAAAAAGAAATCTTAGGAAAACAACTCAAATTAATGGCAAAACGCTTGTGGTTTATTATCACGTGGCCTTCAGCAATTTTGGCAACAATCTTTGCAATTTGGTTGTTAATTTTAAGACCTTTTTGGCTTGAGCAATCTTGGATGCATGTAAAACTTGCGTTTGTATTTTTGTTATTTCTGTATCAGTTTAAAACACATCAAATGTTCACCCAATTGCAACGTGATGAGGTAAAATATACGTCTAATTTTATGCGAATTTGGAACGAAGGCGCGACTTTTATTCTATTTGCGGTTGTGTTTTTGGTCATCTTAAAAAGTGCTATCAATTGGATTTTTGGTGTAATTGGAATTTTTGTATTAGGAATAGTGCTTATGTTAGGATTTAAGCTATATAAACGCATTCGCACGAAAAACCCAGAAGCATAATATTGGCTTGATTATTGAGTCAACACACAGAAGATAAATAAACATTCATGAAACCAGCAAGATTGTCATTACGTTCCCGAATATTTGCCTACATGATTCTCTTGATTCTTGTAGCATCTATCCTTATTGCTTTGGTGACTATTTATCAATATCATGAACAATCCGTTGATTATCATTTAAGACGATTGGAACGAAAAGAAAATCAGGTAAAAGGACATATAAAATACCTTATCAATTTTGAAACTACGTATGTAGTGAGTCAAGAAAATTTGGGACTTATTTTTAAGGATGAAATTTTTAAAATTGCAGATATTCATAAAGTGGATGTTAATTTATACGACTTAGAAGGTAATTTTCTAAAAACGTCTGACACTTCTATTAGAAGCGAAGATGTCACAGAATGTTTGTCTGCCAAAATCCTAAATAATTTACGTGCAAGTGTTGACAAACATTATGTAGAAGAAATTATCACAGAAACAGAAATAGAATATCAATCTTCGTATAGTATTATCACAGATTCCAAATCGAAACCGCTGGGAATCATCAATTTAAAATATAAACAAGACAATACATTTAGTGATTACGAATTGCGAGAATTTCTAAGACGTTTAGGATATGCCTATGTTGTAATGCTGTTAGTGGCAATTGTTTTTGCGTATTTTATTTCGAGATATATTACAAAATCATTAAAGCAAATTGGAGAAAAATTAGATCAAACACGCTTTAATAAACGCAATGAAAAAATTATTGTAGAAGATGCAGGAGAAGAGATTTACAACCTAATTAATGCGTACAATAGTATGATTGATGAGTTGGAAGAAAGTGCTGTAAAACTTGCGATGAGCGAACGTGAACAAGCTTGGCGCGAAATGGCAAAACAAGTAGCGCACGAAATTAAAAACCCGTTGACGCCAATGCGTTTGAGTGTGCAAAGTTTCCAACGAAAGTTTGATCCGGAAGATCCAAAAATTCATCAAAAAGTAGATGAATATTCTAAAACATTAATTCAGCAAATTGACACCATGAGTAGTATTGCTTCGGCGTTTTCTAACTTTGCTAAAATGCCAGCACAGCAAAATGAAATGTTGAATGTGGTTGAAATTACACGTTTGGCAATGGATATTTTTAATGAAGATTATATAAATGTTTCGTTTGAAGAACAAGAAATTGTTGCAAAATTTGATCGCACACAACTAATTCGTGTCATAACGAACTTGGTAAAAAATGCGACACAAGCAATTCCAACTGATCGAAAACCGCGTATAGATGTCCGTGTATTTCAAGAAAACGAGAACGTAACAATTACGGTAAAAGATAACGGAATTGGAATCACGAAAGAAAACATGCGAAAGATATTTGAACCAAAATTTACAACCAAAACCAGTGGAATGGGACTTGGACTTGGAATGGTAAAAAATATTGTAGAAACTTATAAAGGAAGTATTACTTTTACATCAGAAGAAAACGAAGGCACGACATTTATAGTGACTTTCCCAAAAAATTAATCACATGAATTACGAAAACATAGGTGTAACACAAGACAACGGAATTGCAACAATTACAATCAATCGTCCAAAAAAACTAAACGCATTAAACCGTGACACCATTCAAGAATTGCGCGATGCTTTTGAAGCGTTAGATAGTGACGAAAATACCAAAGTAATTGTCTTAACAGGAAGTGGTGAAAAAGCTTTTGTAGCTGGCGCAGATATTAGCGAATTTGCAGATTTTTCAGTTAAAGATGGCGGAAAGTTAGCTGCAAAAGGACAAGAATTGCTATTCGATTTTGTACAAAATTTAGGAACGCCAGTAATTGCTGCCGTAAACGGATTTGCACTTGGTGGCGGATTGGAATTGGCAATGGCTGCACATTTTAGAATTGCCAGCGACAATGCAAAAATGGGCTTACCAGAAGTTTCCTTAGGCGTAATTCCAGGATATGGCGGAACGCAACGTTTGCCACAATTGGTTGGAAAAGGAAAAGCAATGGAAATGATTATGACTGCCGGAATGATTGGCGCAGAAGAAGCACACCAATGCGGATTGGTAAATCATGTAACTACACAAGAAGAATTGTTGCCATTAGCGTATAAATTGGCAAGCAAAATAATGCGAAACTCATTAGTTGCGATTAGCGGAGCAATCAAAGCTGTCAATGCAAACTATGAAGCTGGCGTAAATGGTTATGAAATTGAAATTTCGGAATTTGGAAACTGTTTTGGAACGGAAGATTTCAAAGAAGGAACAACCGCTTTTTTAGAAAAACGCAAAGCGGAATTTCCGGGGAAATAAATAGAGAATAATTCGATTGTTATCGTTATTTATAAATTACGAATAGAGTTTCTTGTTAAATTTAGGAATAGGTGGTTAATTTGTTTATCAAACAACTAACTAGTCGTCATGAAAAAAACTTCTCTAACAGCCTTATTTTGTTTATTCATATTTAGCGTATCTGCGCAATGTGTTATTAGCCCATTTATTCAGCAGAACTATGATGTAGATGCTAATATATTGGCGTTACGAGAAATTCAAAGTAACGTGAATGATCCTGATTATGACAATCCTTATATTCCACAAACACGCGTAGATTACCATTTGGAAAAGCTATCGGCTATTTATGAAAACCCTGATAACAACCCAAGTATTGATTCTTTGTTTACTAAATTTCAGTTTCATGTCAATACTGAATATAATGAGTTTCAGGTATCGTATGAAAAGATCGTTTTTTCTGTGTTCACTAATGTTTCTTGGGTACAAACTTTAATTACTACAGGAACGTCTGGGTTTGCACCTTTAGACGATTTTATGGCGCAATATCAGCTTACATATTCGGAGCATTTTAGTTCTAATAGTAGTGGAAAAACATTTTTCACTTTACAAACTAGCCATGATGCTTTGAACATGCTTGCTTTGATTGACGATTTGGAAAGCATGGCAGGTATTATTGAAGCGTTCGAAATTCCTAGTGGAATTGATAATAGATTTAATTATACAGGAGTTCTTTATTACATCGTTCAATTTCCTAATGTAAGTTTTCAAACAGAACTATGTGATATCATATTTGATGAAAATCAAAACTATCAGTTTATGCTTGGTGGCGGCGATTGCTTTGCAGGATGTGGATTAATGGAATTTCGTTATCTAACTGTATCAAACGATTGCAATCAAGTTACCTATTCTAGGACCTTATCAACAGAAGATTTAGAACTTTCAAATGTTTCAATCTATCCAAATCCAGCTTCAGATAATTTACATATTAAAGGAATTACAAACATTCAAACCGTAGAAATGTATTCTATACTTGGAAAAAAGATTGAAGTTTCTTTAGACAATTCAACAACAGTTGATGTAAGTATTTTAAAAAGTGGTGTATATTTTTTGAAAGTAATTGATTTTCAAAATCGTTCAATCATTAAAAAATTTATAAAGAAGTAATTCAATTCTTTTTTTGAACTCTTTTTCTCTTTTGGAATGCTTTTTCTATTCGCGATTTCATTCCTTTAGAAATACCAATAATTCCGCAACATTCATAAATTTTTCCTTGTTCTTTTTCAAAACAAATAATAGCATTCATTGTATTTATATCCAAAATACTTTCTTGAGTTTTTTCTATCCTTGAGATAAAACCAAGTAATACTAATTTCTCTTGTAATTCTTTTATTTCTTCTTTAGATATTTCAAGAATGACAACCCATTTTCCCTTCTTTTTTTCCGCATCAATACACCAAATTAGCTGATCGCTTTTTTTGAGGTTTGATGGAAAATTTTTCGCGTTTGCCTTTTGATCTTTGTAAGGATCAACAGTTTCTTGGCTATTTGCAGAAGCAAAAAACAAAAAAGAAATGCATATAGAGATTGTTTTAAACATATGAAATGCGGTTGTTTTTTATAAATGTAGATATAATGAACGTCACTTTCAAAAGTTTAACGAATTAAAATTCCCGTAGTTGCACTTCAAAATCATTTCAACCAAGCGATATTGTTTGTATAGCTTTTATTTTTGAAAAAAGAAATGTTGGAACGTACGAAAAACATCAAAGGAAGAGGCGCGCAAAAAAATGTACACAATCGTTTTTTGCAAGATACGCATGAAACGCGCTCCGATTTTTTAGAATATTGTCACAAAGAAGGCGAAGAAGCAGATAAAAACAAAACTCAATACATCAATACGTTTCCAAAAACGATTGTAAACAAAGTGCAAAGTCCAGATGTTGGTATGGAATATTCACTAAATCCGTATCAAGGTTGTGAACATGGTTGTATTTATTGTTATGCGCGTGTGACGCATGAATATTGGGGATTTAGCGCAGGATTAGATTTTGAACGAAAAATATTAGTCAAACGCAACGCTGCGGAATTATTAGAAGAAAAAATAAAGAAGAAAAATTGGCAAGCATGTCCCATTATACTTTCTGGCAATACTGATTGTTACCAACCTGTAGAAAAGGAGTTGGAGATTACGCGAAGTCTTTTAAAAGTATTCTTAAAATACAAACATCCTGTCGGAATCATTACTAAAAACGCACTAATTCTGCGCGATTTAGATCTCCTAAAAGAACTCGCAAAAGATAACTTGGTCAGTGTCAATATTTCTATAACTTCCTTGTCAGAAGAAACGCGTCGTGTGTTGGAGCCAAGAACTGCCACCATTAAAAAGCGATTGGAAACTGTACAAACGCTCGCCGAAAACGGAATTCCTGTCAATGTAATGTTGGCACCGATAATTCCGTCTATAAACAGTCATGAAATTCTTCCGATGGCAAAAAAAGTAGCTGAATTAGGCGCAACATCAATTGGTTATACAATTGTACGATTGAATGGCGCTATTGGCGAAATTTTCTCAGATTGGATTCATAAAACCATGCCAGACAAAGCAGAAAAAGTATTGAATCAAATTGCAAGTTGTCATGGCGGAACATTAAATGACAGTCGTTATGGAAACAGAATGCGCGGCGAAGGAAAAATTGCAGAACAAATTCATAACTTAATCAAGCTTGCGCGATTGAAATATTTCAAAAATAAAAAAACGCCCAAACTCAATAGAACGCTTCACGAAAAGTATAAAAGTGGGCAATATTCGCTGTTTTGAGATTAGATTGATGTAATAAATGTTGTTGTTTTCCACTTTGTTCTTTTCCGAAGTGTAGTATTCATTTTTCGTTAAGAATTTTTGAAGCCTTGGAAAAAATTTAGAAAAATGAATACGGTTTTAGTTTTTCAGAGAAAAAACTAAAAACACCTCTGGAAAAGTGCCTTTTCTTTTGTTGAAGCCTGTGCTGAACTTGATTCAGTATTCTTTGGGCGAACAAAGAAAATAAAAACGAAATCTATCATTTTTATTTTTCAAAAAATATATAAAATTCACATCATTTAACAACGCTCATAAAAAATACACGACGCTTATCAATTCTGTAGTATTTTATACAAATTTATGATATACATTTAAAAGTAATCAATCAAAATTGATGAATTAAAAACGTGTATAATTATAAATTAACCGCAATGAAAAAAGTATTTTTATGTCTAATCGCTCTAGCTTTTCTGTCGTGTTCAACTGATGATGAAAACTCATTAATACTGAATGAAAGTAATTTAAGTTTCAATCTTAATGGAGTTGATTATTCTCTAACAGATTACAACGTGACATTAAATCCAGCAAATACTGAAATTAGGATTATAGAAGCATCTTTTGATAATAATATGAAAACACTTTTGTTTTCTGTGTTGGTAGAAGAAACAAATCAAATAGATGATTTTGTGTTTATTGAGAATCATATAAACCACATTTCAGATCCAATATATGGAAACAGAGAAACTTCTATTGAAGTACATACAGATTCTAAAATGGAAGGAACTTTTAGAGCAACTATGGAAGATAATACTGGACAACCAATATTTACGTTTACTGATGGAGTTATTAATATTGAATATTAGGGTGGTTTTTTTAGAGACTAATTTAAACAAAAAATCACCCAAATTTTAGTGTATAAAACTTGGGTAATTTACGTTATTTAGAAAATAATTTTAGTTCTTCATATTAACCATTAGCACAACCTTTAGTTTTGCAACCAGCACTGTAACCACAATCCCAAGTTGGTCCGGCTGTACTTGGAACATTTCGCATTGGTTGTTGATTATTATTGTTATTCGCAACAAGACCACCACTAATAGATGATAAGTTAGAAACTGATACTCTGTTTAATTTTAACGAATTGAATGTTTTGCTTTTCATAATATAGAATTTTATGGATTAATTATTTAGTTTGCTTGTCAGCTTTTATAACTAGGGTTCATAATTAGATTCCATTACCCACTTTTTTTATTTTTTTTAAAAAAGAGACTTTTCTGAATTCTTGTAGTTGTATTTAAAGCTATGAGAAATGAAGTTGATAATACACTAGAATAGAATGCTCAAACTCAACAAAACGTTTTATTAAAAGTATAAAATGGTCAATATTGCCTGTTCTAACGAAAAAAAGCACAGCAATCCCAATAGCGGTTTGCTGTGCCTTCAATCAAATTTAATACTAGATTCGTTAGAACTTAATTCGTTCTGTAAACTCTCTATTTTGTGTTTTAAACACGATCGTGTAATCTCCTTTTTTTAGTTTTGATAATTCATAGATTCGCTCTATGATTTTGGTGTTTTTAATTTCTTCAGAAAAAACTAAAGTAGTAGTATCGCCAAAAGATTCTCTGTAATAAATTTTTATTTTTAAAGGTTGCGTATCTAAAGAAAGCCTAGAAACATAAACTATATTATCTACAGTTCTAACAGTAGGTTTGTATATAAAAGCCTCTTTTTCTTTTTCAAATTTCACTTCGTTTGAAACTACTGTAAATGGCATAATTACGATTTCAACATCTTTTTCTAACTCAAAAAAGTATTTACCATCTGGCAAAGCCGTCAAATCATATCCTTTGGAAAATATGCCATCATTTGCTATTAATTCTTTATAAATAATAGATAAATCAGCATCTTTAATTACTAATTTTTGTCCTTTTTTAACATTCGTTAAGGTTAGTATAGTACTAATTTTCTTGGTGTTTAAAGCATAATCAGCACTCGCATAACTCATTACACTAGCCAACATAGCTACTATAAATACAACATTTTTGATTCTTTTTTTCATGACTTTTAGTTTTAAATAATTCACAGTACAAATCTAAGTTCGATTTTGTTGTTGTAAAACAGCTATTTTGGCTAATATGTGTGTTATTTTAACCATGAAATAAATATTATATTTTTATTAAGTTAATATAGTATATAATTTAGGTAAAAGAACATATGTTTAAAACCATGTAAATGGTAAATTTGCAACGAATACATTTTGCTTATGAACAACAAACCTACCTATGAAAAAATAACACCAGATTTTGGGAGTTCTATTCTTGTGGCACAGAATACGAAAAAGCGAAAACGTGGATTAGCGTTTTGGCATTTTCATCCTGAAGTAGAATTGGTATATGTAAACAAAGGAAAAGGTAAATGTCATATAGGAAACCATTTATCGTACTTCAATAACAGTCAATTAATTCTTATTGGATCTAATTTGCCACACAATGGATTTGCAGATCGATTGACTTCAAAAGGAAAAGAAACACTCATTCAATTTAAAACTGATTTTTTAGGGAAAGAATTCTACAATTTACCAGAAATGAAGAATATTTCGCTCTTGCTAGAAAAGGCAAAAAAAGGAATTCGGTTTCAGCCAGAAACAAAAAAACTCGTTGGACCAAAAATTGAAAAATTACCAAAATATGATGGTTTCAAGAGAGTGATCAAGCTATTAGAAATTTTGAATCTGTTGGCATTAGCCAAAGATTATGTGTTACTAAATGCAGACGGATTTGCCTTTGAAACACAACCGCAAGACAGCGTTAAAATAGATATTATATTCAAATATATCAGTAGCAATTTTCAACAACATATTACTTTAGATGAAATTGCAGATAAGGTAAGTATGACAGTTCCTGCGTTTTGTCGCTACTTTAAAAAAGTGACAGGAAAAACATTTACAAAATTAGTGAACGAATACAGAGTGATGCATGCAACAAAACTGCTTTTAGAAAGCCAAAGTAGTATTACCGATATTTGCTATGAAAGTGGTTTTAATAATTTCTCTCACTTCAATAAGTCATTTAAAGAAATTACAGGGAAAAGTGCTTCTAAATACAGAAGCGAAATGAAGTTGATGATACAGTAACGTAATTAAATTTCATCTAACAATCTAACAATCTAACAAAGTCTAAACTTCCCCATTCCATTCACGGAAAAACTGATTCAGAAATTGCTCCATATATTCATGACGTTGTTCGGCAATTTTTTTACCAGTTTTGGTATTCATTTTATCTTTCAGCAATAACAATTTTTCGTAGAAATGATTAATTGTTGGCGCAGTTGTTTTTTTATACTCGGCTTTACTCATGTGAAGATTTACAGGAATTGCAGGATCGTATAATTTCCGATTCTTAAATCCGCCATAATTGAAACAACGTGCAATTCCAATGGCGCCAATCGCGTCCAAACGATCTGCATCTTGAATGACGTCTAATTCTGGCGAATTAAATTGTTGATCAAAATTCCCACCTTTAAAAGAAATATTAGAAATAATGTTTTCTACATGCAGAATCACACTTTTTTCGACTTGTAAACTTTCTAGAAACTCGCGTGCTACTTTTGGACCAACAGTTTCGTCGCCATTGTGAAATTTAGCGTCAGCGATATCATGTAACAATGCGCCCAAACTCACAATAAATTCATCGACGGTTTCTTCTTCCGCAATCAATAACGAGTTTTTATACACACGTTCAATGTGAAACCAATCGTGTCCGCCTTCAGCATTTTTCAAGGTTTTTTGCACAAAAGAAATAGTTTCCGAAATGATTTTTTCTTTATTCATAAATCAATCAATTACAATATGTTCTGTAATTACTTTCTCAATATGTTCAAGCAATTCGTCGCGTTTATCTTTTGGAAAATCACTTAATAAAAGAGGTTTGTGTGCTTCCACGGTAATGTGTGCGCCTAAACCATATGGAAATTTCCCGTATTTGGTTGTTTTCCACGAATTATTAATCGTCACAGGAACAATTTGTGCATTCGGAATATACTTAAACAACACATCCAATCCTTTTCTTTTAAAAGGTCTTGGCACACCATTTTTACTACGTGTTCCTTCTGGAAAAATTACAGCGGAATAGTTATTTTCATGAATATATTTTGCAAATCGAATGATTTCTGTAATGGCTTGTTTCGGATCATTTCGGTCAATCAAAGCTGCGCCACCGTGGCGTAAATTGAAAGAAATACCTGGAATTCCTTTTCCTAATTCTTTCTTACTGATAAATTTTGGAAAATGTTTTTTAAACAACCAAATCATCGGCGAAATGTCATTCATACTCTGATGATTTGACACAATAATTATCGGTTGATTCGAATTTAATTCATGCGGGTTTTTGAGCGTATAACGCGTTCCTAAAAGATTTTGGCAACGCATCAATGTAAATTGCATCAAATTTACGCTCCAGTTGTGCCATTTTTGTCCGCCTAACTTCAAGCAAATCCATTGGATTCCATGAGAGATTACTAAGGACAATCCAAAAAATAATAAATAAACGCTAGATACTATATATGATAAATACTTCACAACTTTGGTACTTTATGATGTGACAAAAATAAAAAACAAAACCACGCAAAAGCGTGGTTTTATCGTATTTTTTTTCGGTAAGAATGTATTAGCAATTCTCGTTGTACGCGTCTTTTAAATTTTCAGCGATCATTTCTGCTGGTCTACCTTCAATATGATGACGTTCTAACATATGTACTAATTGTCCGTCCTTAAACAACGCCATGCTTGGCGAAGATGGAGGAAAAGGAATCATATGATTTCTTGCTTTATCTGTAGCTTCTCTGTCAACTCCTGCAAAAACAGTAACTAAGTGATCAGGTTTTTTTGCGTTATCTAGAGACATTCTTGCTCCAGGTCTTGCATTGGCTGCTGCACAACCGCAAACAGAATTTACAACAACTAACGTTGTTCCTTCTTTTGCAATAGCCTTATCAACAGCTTCGGCAGTATGTAATTCTTCAAAACCAACGGCAGTCAAATCTGCTCTCATCGGTTTTACCAATTCTGGTGGATACATAATCTTCTAAATTAATTCATTAATAATGCTGCAAAGATACGGATTAAATTAGTGAAACTCAATTTTGAGGAGTCTTTAAGATCTGCATAAAATTGTAAGTTGAACTAATCTCGCTGGAGAGCGAGATCTAAAAGCTTATTCCAAAATTAAATGCAGTTTTTGTTAAAGAAAGGCTCAAAGAGAAATGGTGTTGTTTAATGAATTATTCTTGGGAAAATGTATCTTTGGTAAAAAACAAACCATATGAGTGGATTTGCAAGCTGGATTGGAGGCGCATTAGGTTGGACACTTGGAGGACCAATTGGAGCCGCTATTGGATTTGCCATTGGAGCTGCCGTTGACAAAGCAACATCAAAAGGATTACTGTTAGAACCGCCAAAACGTACTGGACAACAACGCAATAAACGCGCTGATTCTGTATACGATAAAAGAAGGAGAAGAGTTTCATCAGCACAAAAACAAGCGGAAACCAAATCGGGAGATTTTGAAGTAAGTTTATTAGTGCTTTCTGCAATTGTAATGAAAGTCGATGGCGAAGTTTCAGATTCTGAAAAAAACTACGTACGTGCCTATTTTGTAAAAATGTACGGGAAAGAACGCGCAAATCATGCATTTCAACTTTTCAACGGAATTCTAAAAAAAGAAGACCTTTCTACGCGTGAAATATGTCAGCAAATTCAGTTGTACATGGATCATTCTTCACGTTTACAATTACTACACTATTTATTTGGCGTGACCAAAGCTGATGGACATGTGAGCGAAAGTGAAGTAGAACTCATTGAAAAAATTGCAGGATATCTTTATATCAATGCGCGCGATTACGAATCGATTAAAGCTATGTTTTACGATCCTGTAGATAGCGCGTATAAGATTTTAGAAATTGACAAATCGGTTTCTATTAATGAAATCAAAAAAGCATACCGAAAAATGGCGAAAAAATATCATCCTGACAAATTACAACACTTAGGAGAAGAACACATGAAAGGTGCCAAAGAAAAATTTCAACACGTACAAAAAGCCTACGAAAAGCTGCAAAAAGAACGCGGTTTTTAAAACCCAAAAATATAATGTAAGTTTGATGCACAAACCCCAAACCCTAAAACCTATAATTTTATGCTTGATCAATTCTTGTTTTACTTTGAATTAGGAATGAACCATATTCTGCGGATCAATGGACTCGATCATATTCTTTTTCTAGTAGTATTAATAATTGCTTACACTTTTAAAGACTGGAAAAGAGTATTATGGCTAGTAACTGCTTTTACAATTGGTCATACTTTATCATTAATTCTATCGACTTATGGAGCTGTTAAAGTAAACGGAGAAATTGTAGAGTTTTTTGTATTAATTACGATTTTTACAATGGCATTATATAACGTATTTACTGCTGGAAAAAGTGCAAATAAAACAAAATCAGTAATATTAGTTATATCTGCATTATTTTTCGGAATTATTCATGGATTGGCTTTTGCCAAAGATTTTAAATTCATTACTAATGATATTAATGACAAATTACTTCCATTATTAGAATTTACATTAGGAATAGAAGCAGCCCAAATCATTATTGTTGTTGTCGTACTTATTATTTCCTTTATATTTCAAACAATATTTAGATTCTCAAAACGTGATTGGGTTATGGTTGTCTCTGCAATTGTTATTGGAGTATTAATTCCATTACTTATAAAAGCAAGATTTTGGTAAAAAATTAACAGCAATGCTGTTGTGAATCAACGGTAAACCTAATATCTTCGTTACAGAAGAGGAAAAGCAACTGTTATGGTTGCTTTTTTTCGCTATAAAAAACTTACATTTGGCTATGCCGAAACAAAAACAAGCAAAATATGATCACGCCTATTTACGAATGGCAAAAGAATGGGGAAAACTCTCTTATTGTAAGCGTAAACAAGTCGGCGCGATTGTTGTAAAAGATAGAATGATTATTTCTGACGGTTACAACGGAACACCTTCAGGATTTGAAAATTTCTGTGAAGATGAAGAAGGTTATACCAAATGGTACGTGCTTCATGCAGAAGCAAACGCTATTTTAAAAGTAGCGGCTTCTACACAATCATGTGTTGGTGCAACGTTGTACATTACGATGTCGCCATGTAAAGAATGTAGCAAGCTCATTCATCAATCAGGAATTACGCGAGTTGTATATGTAACCGCGTACAAAGATGACTCAGGTGTACAATTTTTACAAAAAGCAGGCGTTGAAGTAGAACACATTCCAACATTGCAAACCTCATAAAACAATAGTATTTTGAATAAAACAACACAATATTTACTTCCCGTGATCATTGCCGCAGCAGTAGCCGCAGGAGTATTTATTGGTGGAAAATTAAACTTTAGTGCAACGCCCGAAACGCTATTCTCATCAAACACAAGTAAAGACAAACTGAACCGATTGATCGATTATATTGATTATGAATATGTGGATGATGTTGATGTTGATAGCATTGTAGATGTTACAGTGATGAATATTCTTGAAAATTTAGATCCGCATTCTGTGTACATTCCTTCGGAAGAAGAAAAAAGAGTTTCCGAAAACATGCAAGGTGATTTTGTCGGTGTCGGAATTCGTTTTGATATGATAAATGATACATTAACAGTTGTACGAACGCTAGAAGGCGGGCCAAGTGTAGCCGCAGGAATTAAAGCTGGTGACCGAATTTTAATGGCAGATACTGATACGTTGTATGGAAAAAATATGCGAAATACTGATATCATTTCAAAACTCAAAGGAACAGAAAATACGTCTGTAAACCTGAAAATATATCGCAAGCAAACAAACGAAGAATTCAATATCAATCTAAAAAGAGCAAAAGTTCCAATCAAAAGTGTGGTGGCATATTATATGTTGACAGACGATTTAGGCTATATAAAAATCAATCGTTTTGCAGAAACTAGTTATGACGAATTTGTAGAAGCATTAGCAATCTTAAAACAAAAAGGTGCTAAAAATTTAACACTTGATTTACGAAATAATCCAGGCGGAATTTTAGATGTAACACGCAGTATTGCGGACGAATTTTTGAAAGATGGAAAACTAATTCTGTTCACCAAAAATAAAAAAGGAGAAATTGACAAATACTTTGCTACGGATGAAGGCGAATTTGAAGATGGCGAAATTTATGTCTTAATTAATGAAAAATCAGCTTCTGCCAGTGAAATTATTGCAGGCGCGTTGCAAGACAATGACAAAGGTGTAATTGTTGGAAGAAGATCGTTTGGAAAAGGATTAGTACAACGTCCAATGCCACTTGGCGATGGTTCTGTTGTACGATTAACAATCTCAAGATATTATACACCAACAGGACGATCTATTCAGCGTTCGTATAAAAAAGGAAATAAAGATTATTTTGACGATTATTATGACAGATTCAAATCGGGAGAATTGAAATCAATGGACAGCATTAAAGTTGCCGATTCGTTAAAGTTTAAAACTCCAAAGGGTAAAATTGTGTATGGCGGCGGCGGAATTATTCCAGATGTATTTGTGCCGTTAGCGCGTTCGCCAGAAGAATTATCTCTCGAAAGAGGATTGCGCTCAAAAATGGTCGGTTTTATTGATGATTTTGTATTCGATAAACTAGATAAAGACAGAGCAATATATAGTAATATGTCATTTGAAGAATTCATGAACAAATTCAACGTAAGTGATGATTTGCTAATAGAATATACAGATTATTTAAGTGAAAAACGCGGACAACGGATCTACATTGAAAAGTACGCTGCACAAATGAAAAGACATATCAAAGCAGTTTTTATTGAGCAATTATTTGGTGTCAACGGTTATCAACAAGAGTTGAACAAAAATGACGAGATGATTGAGAAAGTTATTGAACTACACGGGAATTAATTTTTTAATGTATTAATCTAGCAATGTATCAATTTGAAAATTTGAAGATTTTTTAATTTGAAAATGACTTTTATTGCGGCGTTTTGTTAGTTTGTTTCTTTGAATTCGAGAATAAAAAACTAAATATCAATTAGTTACAATTAAGTCTTTGCTCTTTTCAATTTGAAGATTTGAAGATTTTTTAATTTGAAAATGACTTTTATTGCGGCGTTTTGTTAGCTTGTTTCTTTAAATTTTAAAATAAAAAACTAAATATGAATCAGTTAAGATCAAGTCTTTGCTCTTTATTCTAAAAGCGGAGCGATCTTTACTCTTTTCAATCTTTCAATCAATTTAATTCATACTTTATCATGAATCTTCGTGTGAATTCCATCATTCCAAAGTGTTAAAATATCCGTAGCAACTTGCGCGCCGCTTCCTGCTGCAATTGCGAATTGACTTCGCCAACCGGCAATAGTTCCGCACACATACAAACCATCTTTTACCAAATGATCTTCGTTTTTAAGATAAATTCTATCTTTTTTTGCGGCTGCTCTCGGATGTGATGCAACAAATTCGTCCAAACCATCAATAGTGAATGGTTTTGAATAATTTAGCGCAATCACAACAACTTTACTAACGTAAATATTTTTGGTAGTAATAATTTCAAAATTACCAGCTTCGCCTTTAATTTCTAGTACTTTTTCATTTGCAATTTGTTTTACATGTGGATACACTTCTTGCAAATGCATTTGACCTTCTTCCAAAATATCCGCAGCAGTTTTCCCCACAGGAATTCCTAGTACATTATTAAACAAAGCATTCTGTAAATGTGATGCTCTTTGATGCAAAATAATACCTATGTCTTTATCAGCAGCAAATGGTTTTCCCTTTGCAGAACCAAGCACAAGCGCGCATTGCATTCCAGAAACACCGCCGCCAATAACAAGTACATCAAACATTACTTTTGGTTATTTACTTTATCCTGAATCTTTCTAGAAGTCATAAAAATCAGTAAAATTAACACAGCACATAATGATGCTACAATACCAATGAGTGCTACAACACTTTCGCCTTGTAACAAATTTTCAAAATCTAGTTTTGTGGCATTGTAAATACAAAGTAGTGCTGCAATTACAATTAATACATACGTGAATATTTTCATAAGATTTTTATTTTGATAAAATAGTTCAGTGCGCATACGAAATTTACTAAATGCGTATGCGCACTAACATTTTCTTACTTGCAAAATTACGCAAATATATTTTGAACTCCAGTAGTAAATATTTTTACAGCAATTGCTAATAAAATAACACCGAATACTTTTCTCAAAATACGAATTCCATTTTGTCCTAACCAACGTTCAATTCTATTAGAAGCTTTCAACACAACAAACATAATAATCATGTTGATAATAATAGCAATCACAATATTTTGAACGTTAAATTCTGCTCGAAGCGATAAAATAGAAGTCAAACTTCCTGGTCCTGCGACTAACGGAAACGCAATAGGAAACACAGAAGCATCGCTCATAGGGCTTTCATCATCTTCCTTAAATAAGGTAATTCCCAAAATCATTTCTAATGCTAGAAAAAAGAGTACAAAAGAACCTGCAATGGCAAACTGATTTACAGTGATTCCAATTAAATTGAGCAAGCTTTGCCCAACAAACAAAAACACTATCAAAATAATACCAGCAATAATAGTGGCTTTTCCAGATTGAATGTGTCCTGTTTTGCGACGTAAATCTATAATAATAGGAATGTTTCCTACGATATCTATTACAGCAAATAATAGCATACTTGCTGTTAAAATGTGTTTCAAATCCAAATCCATTTTAGGGTTTTTTTAAATTGGCGGCAAAAGTACAGCATTCCACAAACAAACAATACTAAAGCTTGTAATATTTACTTTAAATTAATGTTAATTAAATATGTTCAAAAAATTGAACTTTTCACAGAATTTCAGACAAAGAAAAAAGTATCTTTGCAGCATGTTTCATTTAGGAAAAACCATTGTTTCGGAAGATATTATTGAAAAGGATTTTGTATGCAATTTACATGCCTGTAAAGGTGTTTGTTGTGTTGCAGGAGATGCTGGAGCGCCGCTGGAAAAAGACGAAATTAAAATTCTAGAAGATATTTATGAAACCGTGAAACCATTCCTCAGAAAAGAGGGAATTGAAGCTATTGAACAACAAGGAACCTATATTGTAACTGAAAAAGGTGAACTAGAAACTCCATTAGTAAATGGTGCTGAATGTGCATATGTTACTTTTGACGATAAAAAAGTTGCGATGTGCGGAATTGAACAAGCATATAACAAAGGTTTGGTCAGTTGGAAAAAACCGATTTCATGTCATTTATATCCTGTTCGTGTGCAAGATTATAGTGAATTTGCAGCTGTGAATTATCATAAGTGGCAAGTTTGCGATGATGCATGTACTTTAGGAAAAGAATTGCAAGTTCCGGTTTATAAATTTGTCAAGGAAGCTTTAATTCGAAAATTTGGCGAAGATTGGTATTTAGAATTAGAGAAGACAGCACAAAAATTAGGTCGCTAAATCTTTAAAATTTCTTTTTCTCATTTTTTTTTCAAATGTTATGGTTCATAGCACCTGAGCAAAAATTAAAACCCTTAACTATCTGATTATCAATAAAAAATGCCATTTTAAAAATTAACACAAAAGTGGGAAAAAACTGTATCGTTGTTAAAAACTTGCTTGCTTTGTGAATAAGTTAGTCTTTTATTTTACCGTACATTTCTCCATCTTTGTATTTCCCAAATCAAACGAGAGTCTTTATATTAAATTTTACATTAAAAACCCCAATAATTTTATGTCATCAGCAATAGAACCCATTTTACAAGAAAATAAAGACAGATTTGTGATTTTTCCAATCAAACACGCGGATATTTGGGAATGGTACAAGAAATCGGAAGCTAGTTTTTGGACAGCGGAAGAAATTGATTTACACCAAGATCTTACGGATTGGACAACGAAATTAAATGATGACGAGCGTTATTTTATAAAACACATCTTAGCATTTTTTGCAGCATCAGATGGAATTGTAAATGAAAACTTAGCGGAAAACTTCGTAAATGAAGTGCAATATTCGGAAGCTAAATTTTTCTACGGATTTCAAATCATGATGGAAAACATACATTCTGAAACCTATTCATTACTTATTGATACATACGTGAAAGATGAAAAGGAAAAAGGGATGCTGTTTCAAGCAATTGATAATTTCCCAGCTATTAAAAAGAAAGCAGATTGGGCTTTACAATGGATTGATTCGCCAAGTTTTGCTGAACGTTTAATTGCGTTTGCAGCTGTAGAAGGTATTTTCTTTTCAGGAGCTTTCTGTTCTATTTATTGGTTGAAGAAAAGAGGAATTATGCCAGGATTAACATTTTCGAACGAGTTAATTTCTCGTGATGAAGGTGTGCATTGTGATTTTGCGGTGCATTTGCACAATAATCACCTTGTAAATAAAGTTCCTAAAGAACGTATTCGTGCCATTATTGTTGATGCGTTAAATATAGAACGTGAGTTTGTCACGGAATCATTGCCAGTAAGTCTTATTGGAATGAACGCTAAATTAATGACACAATACTTGGAGTTTGTTACCGACAGACTTTTACAAGAATTGAATTGTGAAAAGGAGTATAATGTATCAAATCCATTTGATTTTATGGATATGATTTCCCTTCAAGGTAAAACAAACTTCTTCGAAAAAAGAGTATCTGAATATCAAAAAGCAGGTGTTTTAAACAAAGAAGAAGAATCAGATAAATTCAGCTTTGACGCTGATTTCTAGCAAAAAAACAGTTGATTTTGGTTGCACGCAATCAAAATTTAAAAAACATAAAGAAATTCCCTAAACACTGATTTTTTCGCCAAAAAATTGGTAAAATAACTAACCCCTTTTCTGAACGAGTTTCAGGAAAAAACTAAAAAATTAACGAGCATATGTTTGTAGCAAAAAGAGACGGAAGAAAAGAACCAATGATGTTTGACAAGATCACTTCACGCGTGAGAAAGTTATGCTATGGCTTAAACGACTTGGTAGATCCTGTAAAAGTTGCCATGCGTGTTATTGAAGGATTATACGATGGAGTAACGACTTCAGAATTAGATAACTTGGCAGCAGAAATTGCCGCCACTATGACGACTACGCATCCTGATTATGCTCGATTGGCTGCGCGTATTTCTGTATCTAACTTACACAAAAACACGAAAAAATCTTTCTCTGAGGCGATGGAGGATTTATATCAATATGTAAATCCAAGAACCGGAAAAGAAGCGCCATTATTATCTGATGAAGTTTATAAGGTAATTATGGAAAATGCAGATCGTTTAGATTCTACAATTATCTATAACCGCGATTTTGGATACGATTACTTCGGATTTAAAACGTTGGAGCGTTCGTACTTATTAAAGTTAAATGGAAAAATTTCAGAACGTCCACAACACATGTTGATGCGTGTTTCTATCGGAATTCACTTAAATGATTTGGATTCAGCGATTGAAACCTACGAGTTGATGTCTAAAAAGTATTTTACGCATGCAACGCCAACGTTATTCAACTCTGGAACTCCAAAACCTCAAATGTCATCCTGCTTCTTATTGGCAATGAAAGATGATAGTATTGACGGTATTTATGATACGTTAAAACAAACGGCGAGAATCTCTCAATCAGCTGGTGGAATCGGGTTATCTATTCACAATGTTCGTGCAACTGGTTCATACATTGCAGGAACCAACGGAACTAGTAACGGAATTGTGCCAATGTTACAAGTATTCAATGACACAGCGCGTTATGTAGATCAAGGTGGCGGAAAACGGAAAGGTTCATTCGCAATATATATAGAACCTTGGCATGCAGATATTTTTGATTTTCTTGATTTGAAGAAGAATCATGGGAAAGAAGAAATGCGTGCCCGCGATTTGTTCTACGCAATGTGGATTCCAGATTTATTTATGGAACGTGTTCAAGAAGATAGTTCATGGACGTTAATGTGTCCAAATGAATGTCCAAACTTATTCAACGTACATAGTGAAGAGTTTGAAGAATTATACTTAAAATACGAATCAGCAGGAAAAGGAAGAAAAACAATTAAGGCGCGTGAGTTATGGGAGAAAATCCTAGAATCTCAAATTGAAACAGGAACGCCGTATATGTTGTATAAAGATGCAGCAAACCGCAAATCGAACCAAAAGAATTTAGGAACCATTCGTTCTTCAAACTTATGTACAGAAATCATGGAGTATACGTCTCCTGATGAAGTAGCGGTTTGTAATTTGGCTTCGATTGCATTGCCAATGTTTATAAAAGGAAAAGAATTTGATCACAAAGAATTATTCCGTGTAACCAAACGTGTAACAAGAAACTTAAACAAAGTAATTGATAGAAATTACTATCCTGTAAAGGAAGCGGAAAATTCAAACTTCCGTCACCGTCCAATTGGATTAGGTGTGCAAGGATTGGCAGATACTTTCATCAAATTGAGAATGCCGTTTACGTCAGACGAAGCTAAGAAACTGAATCAAGAAATATTTGAAACTTTATATTTTGCAGCAGTTACAGCTTCCATGGAAATGGCAATAGAAGAAGGAACATACCAGAGTTATGAAGGTTCGCCAATATCACAAGGAGAATTTCAATATAACTTATGGGGAATTAAAGATGAAGAACTCAGCGGACGTTGGGACTGGGCAAAATTGCGTACAGAAGTGATGAAAAATGGTGTGCGTAACTCGTTATTAGTAGCGCCAATGCCAACAGCTTCCACTTCGCAGATTCTTGGAAACAACGAATGTTTTGAGCCATACACTTCAAATATTTATACACGTAGAGTCCTTTCGGGAGAATTTATTGTGGTAAATAAGCATTTACTAGAAGATTTAGTAAACTTAGGTTTATGGACAGAAGATTTAAAACAAGATTTGATGCGTGCGAATGGTTCTATTCAACACATGGAGGAAATTCCACAAGACATCAAAGAATTGTATAAAACTGTTTGGGAATTGAGTATGAAAGATATCATTGACATGTCTCGTCACAGAGGATATTTCATTGATCAATCGCAATCATTGAACTTGTTTATGGAAGGCGCAACGATGTCTAAATTAACATCAATGCACTTCTACGCTTGGAAATCTGGATTGAAAACGGGAATGTATTACTTACGAACAAAATCGGCAGTAGATGCAATTAAATTTACCGTAGCAAAAGAGGTAAAGCAAGAACCTGTAGCTATTGAAGCAGCCGCGGCAGTAACAGTTGCAGCAGAAACAGTAGGGGAAAAGCCAACTCCTGTAGCAGTTGAGCCTTTAACGCCAGAAGAATTGAAGGAAATCATAGCAAGATCGAAAGAAGGCGAAGATGATGATTGCTTAATGTGTGGTTCTTAAGTTATAAAATAGAAAATTGACAATAGAAAAAGGGAACGTTTGTAATAAGCGTTCCCTTTTCTAGATTTCTAGATTTCTGGACTTCTTGGATTGTTAGATGTATTTTGATTGGTTATTTGAGGAATGGCAAAGTAATCTAATTTTGAGCTCGTGTATCGGCACGAGTTTTGAAACTCGCGCTAGCGTTTCGTCTAACAATCTAAGAAGTGCAACAATCTAAAAGCGTAGCGATCTAATAGCAAACCGGTCTAACAGCTAACAGCAAAGCGATCTATTTCAATATATCCGTTCCCAAATATCCATTATCCTTATTATAATACCAAGCGCGTTTTTTAGGTATTTTGATATCGTTAATAACAGTTTCATCCGTTAATAGAATGTATTCGCCATCATTTTTAGATTCATCTTTAAAAAACTGATATACTTCCATTGCATACGTTTTTGGATCAAAATAAAAATACCAAGTATCTTTTCCAACGCTTTCTTTATACGTTACTTTTAAGACTAAGTATTTTTTTCCCTTGAAGGTTTTCTTCGTTACTTTTGGATGAATAACAGTTCCTGCATCTTTCAATTTCATTGGCAAACCATATAAATACGTGTAATAATTTTTATACATATTGGCACGATCGCAACTGAGATTATTCTCTTTGGCAACTTTATCAGAAATGTTTGTTTCACCATTAAAAGTAATTACACACGTATCTTTTTCAACCGTGTATTCAGTCGTTTTAGCATCGCGCGAAGCTTTTACATAAAAATATTCCTTTGGCAAATTAATCTTAATCGTACTTACGCGAGGTGCATTTTTAGGCGTTTCCATCGTTACGTTTAACGTTCCGTTGAAAGTTTCCCAATTGCTATTAGGATCGTGATATTCAATAGCTTTTTCTAGTAATTGTTGTCCTGTAAGTTCTTGGCTCGTTGCCGTTGTTATATAGATAAAACAGCATAGTAGGCAATAGAAAAATGATTTCTTCATGGGAATTTGCTAAAATTAGTGAAGCCCAAGATAGCGGTTTTTAATGATTTTAAAAGATTTGATTTTGGTGCAAAACATTTCAAAAACAAAAAACACAACCAAAATGATTGCGTTTTTATATTTAAAATGTTTGTATAAATTATTTTGTTTCTTTCGCGGCATCGCCTTGATCTGTTTCTTTATCCTTCGTCGCAATTGTAGCAGGTTCAACAGAAACCGTCATGCGCATCGTGGTATTCTTCTAACAGCGCTACCGTTGCTTTCAGTAAATCTTTGGTCTCTAATAATAAACTAAAGTATAAGGTTGTATTCTTAGGACTCGATTCTTCCGTGCGTGTACGTTCTACCTGTGTTTGAATCTTTTGACGCACTAATTGAAAAATAGCATCTTTTTCAGCTAAGACAACTCCAATTTCTTCAAAAGAACGAGAGTCAAATGCATCTTTTGTTTTAATGAATAAATGTTCTAACGCTTCATCAACTTGCTTTAATTCTTTGATTTGACTGAATTTTAGCTTTTTATGATTGTTGTTTACATGTTTTAAACTCGCCTTTGAAATGTATTCCAATGACTGAGCAAAATCTTGCAAGTAGCCTAAAATATTGATGTAAAAATTACTCGCGCCAATACTAGATTCGTCTAAGTTTTTAATAAAATAGAAGATATTATCACGCAAATCATCAATCTCGTTTGAAAGTTTAGAGATATTCTTTTTGTTCTTTTTAAGCATTGCTAAATCTTGTTTAGCTAATCCGTTAATTGCACTTGTGTAAATTCTATTACCACGTTTTACTACGTTTGCAATATTACCAGCACTTTCAAGAATAACACCTTGTACAGAGCTACTTTCTGCTTTCTGCAAACGATCTTCTGCTTTAGATTCTTTATTCTTTTTATTGTGAGAGATATAATTTCTCACCAATAATCCAAAAGCAAGCACTAATAAAAGTGGAAACATTAATACCAAATTCAAGTTTAGTAGAAATGCTACTAATCCGGCAGCAAGAAATGCACTAAATGCAGTAAAGAACCAGCCTCCAATAACATTTAATACGCCTGCAACTCTGTAAACGGCACTTTCTGCTCCCCAAGCTCTATCGGCTAATGAAGTTCCCATAGCAACCATAAAAGTTACATATGTAGTTGAAAGTGGTAATTTATAGGAAGTTGCTATTGATATTAAAACGGCAGCAACCATTAGGTTTACAGCGGCTCTAACCATATCAAAAGCAGGTAATTCTTCCATCTTATCTTTCTGTAAAACGATTACTGGAGCTTCAAATTGTTTTTCAATTTTTTGCTGCCAAGTTTTTGGTAGCACATATGCAGATACTTGAGACGCTCCAACAGCAAATCTCACAAAACTACGAGATAAAAAGTTTGGCTGAAAACGTTCTTTTGTTGCTCCTTGACTCGATAAATCCAATGATGTTTTTACTACATTTTTAGCTTTCGTAGAAAACCAAAGTGTCAATACCATTACCATTCCAGCGCCAAATAATAGCCAGGTATTCGTAGGAACTTTATCCGCTAAAGAACCCATTGGGAAATCTACAGCTGCAGTTCCAGAAGCTTCCCATAATAGATATCCATTATATCCTGCCATAGGAACTCCGATAAAGTTTACTAAATCGTTTCCTGCAAAAGCCAATGCTAACGCAAATGTTCCGACGATAATGATGAGTTTATAGATATTTGTTTGAGCAAATTTAATGAGTGAAAAAGATAACAATGACCAAAACACTAAACTCATTGCAACAATAGCGAGTACTTGTGTTTCAAGGAAATTTGCCATGGTTCCTCCGCCAAGAATGTCAAATGGTTGTTTTGCGTACGAGGTGCCTTTGAGTCCTTTCATGAAAATGAAATAGGTAATTGCTGTTAATGCAATACCTCCAAACAATGCGCCAACCCAAGTTGCTTTTTTCTCAAAGTTATAGGATAATAAGAGTCTTGTAACCCATTGTACAAGTGCGCCAATGGAAAATGCGACGACGACAGAGAGTAGGATTCCAAAAATGATTAAAGAAGCTTTAGAGGTGTTTATGTAAGTTATAACATCTGAAAACTCGCCTCCGTCTTTGCCAATTTTAATTAAAGCAATTGCAACTGCGGCTCCTAATAGTTCAAAAACAATAGAAACAGTGGTTGATGTTGGCATTCCGACTGAATTAAAGAAATCGAGGAGTAGAATGTCTGTAATCATTACCGCCATGAAAATAATCATGATTTCATTAAACATGAACTCTCCAGGATTAAAAATTCCTTTTCGAGCAACTTCCATCATTCCACTTGAAAAAATAGCTCCGACAGCAACTCCAACACTCGCAACAATCATAATTGTTCTGAAAGAAATAGCTTTTGAACCAATTGCAGAGTTTAAGAAGTTTACAGCATCATTACTAACACCAACAACCAAATCAGCAACAGCTAAAATGGCAAGTGCAATAATCATATACAAATAAATATTTTCCATAAGATGGGTTTAAAATATTGTGCAAATATCAATAGTGTCTTTAAAGTTAACGTTACCTAAAGGTTATATCTTCTTTTAAAAGTGAATATCAAATTGCAATCTATACATTAATTGATTGTTGCTACTTTCTTTTGATAAGTAGCTAACATCGGTTTGAATTTTTAATTTGTGACCAACAATAAATTTAGAAACACCTAACGTATATTGTTGTTCCAGTGCTTTTCCTGTAATATTTTCATCAAGATCAATACTTGTGTAGCGTCCTGTAACTTCATAGTTGTTTTTGAATAAATAACCAGCTTGAAGATTAAATCCGTTTCCTATTTGCACGACATCTCCAGTTAAAGTTCCGTCCGCATTTTTAGCAATAGGATCTTTTGCATCTCTATTTGCGTATTCGCCCATAAATGAAAATCCTTTATACTTTACCATCGCATCAATAAAAAAGCTATTGATGTTTGTTTCATAAAAACCAGTAGTAGTTTCCATATACGAACCTTGATTACTTCTATTTTTAACAGCATTATTGTTGAAATCGTAGGTTGCTCCAATTGCTAATTTGAAATTTTCTTCTCTTTTCAAATCACTTCCTCTATAATCTCCTGATCCTTGAAAAGCTCCAAAAGGAAGCATTTCTATTCTTCCTGTATATTGATGTCCACCAAGATTTCCAGTAGTTACGTTTCTTCCTTCTCCTTGCGCAATGGACAACATTTCTCTAACAATAAAGTTTTTTGACAGTTTAAAATGGTGTCTTAGTTGAATTCCCATATCACGATCAATATTAAACCTACTATTTAATAAGGAACGATCTACTAATGATAAATTTCCAGAAGAAATAACACGTTCTCTGTTTCCTGGTAATTTTGTTTGTCCTGCCCAAAGTGTGAAGTTTCCATGAAAATTCCATTTTAAAACAGCATCCAAAATATAGCGTGGCGCATTGCTGGTAAATTCAGAAGCTCCTGAAATATCTCTATTAGACAAGCCTAATTCAATTTTATACTGAAGTTTTGGAGAAAAGGCAAATCCGTTGAGTTTCAAACGTGCTCTTCGAATCAAAAAATTTGATTCCGGATTTATAAGGTTGCCATCTTCGCTTTCCCATTCAGAGGTAGCTAAAAATTGCATTCGAGCAGAAACATTCATACTCCAAGTACTATCTTTTCCTTTAATGTTTAAAATTCCTTTTCCAAATTTGGGAGTTTTTACTTCTTGAGCTTGTATAGCACAAAAGGAAAATAAAAGAATTAAGCTTACTAGTACTGTTACTTTGTTCATTATTTTATTTTAAAATAAAGCACTTTTCGATGTAGAAAAAATCAAAAAAGAGATTAAAAATTTAATAATTAAATTTGCGTTGTTCGCAGTGCAAATAAAGATGTCTTTTGTTAAATTAGTGTTAATCACGGGTTAAATAATTACCATGCTTTTCCCTCAAAAACAGGAATATAGCATCAAGAAATGGCTTGCGATGGGATTTCTATAATTTATGTAGTATATTGCAAGGAAAAATGCTATTTAAGAATGAATTGGGAACAATTACTCTCGTTAAAACGTTATGGAGATACTCATAAGCGATTACGTAAAGAACAAGATGAAACCAGATTGGGCTTTGATGTAGATTACGACAGGGTAATTTTTTCGTCTGCTTTTCGCAGCTTGCAAGACAAAACGCAAGTTGTCCCTTTATCCAAAACAGATTTTGTCCACACACGACTCACACACAGTTTGGAAGTCTCTGTAGTAGGAAGAAGTTTGGGAAGAAAAGTTGGCACAAAACTCCTAGAAAAATATCCACATCTCAAAGAAGTTCACGGATTTCAATTCAATGATTTCGGTGCAATTGTTGCTGCGGCAGCGTTGGCACACGATATTGGGAATCCGCCATTTGGACATTCAGGAGAAAAAGCTATTGGAGAATATTTTAAAATTGGAAAAGGAATAAAATTCCAATCGCAATTAGCTCCAAAAGAATTTCAAGATTTATGTGATTTTGAAGGAAATGCTAACGGATTTAAAATTTTAACAGAAAACCGCAAAGGAGTTGACGGAAGCTTACGCTTGAGTTATGCTACGTTAGGTGCTTTTATGAAGTATCCGAAACAATCATTGCCCAAAAAACCTACCAATCACATTGCGGACAAGAAATACGGAATATTTCAATCTGACAAAGAAGCTTTTACAGATGTAGCCAATGAACTAGGTTTAAAAGCTACAGGTGAAGGCGAAAATATCCGTTATGCAAGACATCCACTCACATTCTTAGTAGAAGCCGCCGATGATATTTGTTACACAATAATTGATTTTGAAGATGGTATCAATCTTGGATTAATTCAAGAAGAAAAAGCATTGGAATTTTTAATCAATTTGGTAAAGAATAATATCAACAGAGAAAAATATAACTTATTACAATATCGTGAAGATCGTTTAAGTTATCTAAGAGCCTTATCAATCAACACACTTATTAAAGATGCAGTACGTATCTTTTTAGAAAATGAAGGAGCAATTTGCGAAGGAACTTTTTCCGTAGGATTGATGGAAAAAAGTAAATACAAAGCACAAATTGATGACATCATTAAAATTAGTGTTGAAAAGATATATAATAGTGATGAAGTCATAGAAAAAGAAATTACAGGATATCACGTATTACAGCATTTGCTGAACACATTTATCACTGCAGCAGAAAATTATCATACTGACTCGCTTTCTAACTATGACAAATTAATTTTGAAAGTTTTACCGGAAAATGTAGACTATGCTACTGACCATTTATACAAAAGGCTGATGAACATTACCAATTTCATATCTACTTTATCAGATAGTAAAGCGGTAAGTTTGTTTAACAAATTAACAGCCAAAACATTATAATTTTTTTATTATTTTAGCCACTTAACCCAATTACATATGTACTCAAATTACATTAAAACAGGAATACTACTTTTTTGCGCAGTATTCGTATTGCAAACAAATGCGCAAGAAGGAGTTTCAGTGAATAAAAGAATCAAATTCACGAAAGAAGTATCTCCAACACAAGCAAAAGCACAATTTTTGCAAAAGTTCAATTTGGACGAAAACAACACATTTCAACAAACAATTGTCAACAAAGACAGATCGGGAATGCAGCATGAAAAAATGCAGCAATACTATAACGGAATCAAAGTAGAATTTGGTACGTTGATTGTGCATTCAAAAAATAACACCGTAAAAAATATCAACGGAGAAGTATACAACGGAAATGGTGTAAATCTTTCACCAACGTTATCTCCACAAGAAGCTTTTAACAAAGCAACAGCATTTGTTGGTGCGCAACAATACTTATGGTCAAATCCTGCGGAAGCTGCGGCAATCAACTACTCAAAACCAACAGGCGAATTAGTATTGCTTCCAGAAATGGATACATATTCAGGCATGCTAAACTTAGCATACAAATTTGATATCTATGCAACACAACCTGTAAGTAGAGGAGAAGTATACGTTGATGCACAAAATGGAAACATATTATTCAATAACAAAATCATCAAGCATTATTACAACGAAGGTCGTGAAATGTTAAATGATCCTGCAAATCTTGTTTCGAGAAAAGAAGCAATGGGACCTTTTGTATTAGGATCTGCAAACACGCGTTACAGCGGATTAAGAGGTATTGAAACACGTTTGGAAACAAGCGGAATGTATACACTAAACGATGATGGAAGAAGTGTATTTACAAGAAATGCACAAAATGTACCTTTTGGTGGTGGTTATATCAACAACTTTGCAGAATTTACAGATGCAGATAATGTTTGGACGCTTCCAGGCTTAGACGATGCAGCTTTAGATGCACATTGGGGCGCAATGCAATCCTATGATTATTGGTTAAATGTTCATGGAAGAAATGGAATTGATGGAAACGGTTTTTCAATGAGAAGCTACGTACACGTTGCCAATCCGCAAGGTGGCGGAAGTTGGGTAAACGCAGCTTGGAACGGATCTGTAATGTCGTATGGTGATGGAAACGGAAGTAGTTTTCAACCATTAACATCTATCGATATTTGTGGACACGAAATTGGACACGGAATAACACAATTTGCAAACAACTTAGTATATGCAAGAGAATCTGGAGCATTAAATGAAGGATACTCAGATATTTGGGGAGCAGCTATTGAATTTTATGCGAAAGGAAATGGAGATGATTTAAACCCGAATGCTGAAACATGGCAAATAGGAGAAGACTTTGTATCTAACGGAATAGGAATTCGTAGTATGAGCAATCCAAATCAATTTGGAGATCCTGATACGTATGAAGGTTCAAACTGGAGACCAACATCAGCTACTGGTTGTCCAACACCAAACAACAGCAATGACCAATGTGGTGTACATAGTAATAGTGGCGTACTAAACTTTTGGTTTTACTTATTAACACAAGGTGGATCAGGAACAAACGATGCTTTCAATGCGTTTAATGTAACTGGAATAGGAATGCAAAAATCAGAAGAAATTGCATACTTAGTACTAAGAGACTATTTAACGCCAAACAGTACATTTTTAGATGCAAGAAACGCAGCTGTAGACATTGCATTAAGTCTATACGGATCTAACAGTCCAGAAGCAATAGCAACACAAGATGCTTTCTACGCTGTAAATGTTGGAGCTCCATATGTAGCGCAAGCAACAGACGGAAGATTAGTTTCAGTATCTGACCCAGAAATTCACTGCGGATTAAACACATACAGCCCAAGAGTTAAAGTTGAAAATGCAGGTGTAGCGACTCCAATTACATCAGTAGACATTAACTATTCAATTGATGGTGGTAGTACAAACACATTCACATTCAACGGAAACATTCCTGTTGGCGCAACACAAGACATTGACCTTCCAGCAATCACACTAACCAAAGGGTTACATGCACTTAGTTTCTCTATTGTAGTTGTAAACGATGGAAACGCAACAAACAATCAAGAAGGTTTTGCATTGCGTGTAAACGAAATTGGGACAGTACAAGATGTATATGATTTTGAAACTATAAGTGATGACTTACTTACATATTTTGATGGAGTTCCACAAACATGGAGTAGAGGAACATACAACCAAACAGGAAGTGTATTTGCAACAACTACACTAAGCGGAAACGTATATGCTACAAACCTTAACGGAAACTATTTCCAAAACACAAGAAGTTATTTAGTAACAGACTGTTATGACTTAGTTGGTGTGGTAAACCCAACAATTCAATTTGACATGGCGTTTGATATAGAAGAAAATTGGGATTACTTATATGTAGAATACTCAACAAATGGTGGAAACGACTGGAATGTATTAGGTAGCGCATCAGATGCTAACTGGTACAACAGTGACAGAACATTTGCATCTTCAGGAAACACGGATTGTTTTGCATGTATCGGATCGCAATGGACAGGAACAGATGCAACCATGCAACAATACAGCTATAACTTAGCAGCCTTTAACAGCGAGCCAAGTATTGTATTCAGATTCGTATTAGTAACCGATGCAGGTACAAACAATGAAGGACCAATCATAGACAACTTAACAGTTACGTCTGTATTAAGTGTGGGCGATGTAGAAAACAACAATGCATTCTCTATATATCCAAATCCTTCAAATGGAAGCTTTAGTATCAAAGCAGCTAAAAACTTAGGTGATGTTTCTGTACATATTTTCGACATAAACGGAAGAAACTTATATTCTAAAGATGTTAACTTAACAGGAACGGTTAACTTTGACCTAGATAATTTACAATCAGGATTATATATTCTAAGAGTAGCAGGAGAAGATTTTGTAAAATCGACTAAAATTATTATTGAATAATAATAAAATAAAATAATCACATACAAATATCCTTCTCTTTGAAAACCTATCTATAACTATGGACAGAAAAAAAAAGAGAAGGATATTTTATATATTGCTATTTCTAGCTATCATTGGCTATGTGCTGAGCAATAAATACAAAAAAGAAAGCACTGATAAAGTTCCTGAAAAAACAGCGAAAGAACAACACGCATATCATTTAGAAAACAGTCCGTTTCTAACGTCTAAAAATTTATCTCGATCAGATCGAAAACTACAAGGCTTACCGCCAAATGCATACTTTGAGCAACAATGGGAACTCACGATAAATCCCAGTTTAGGACGACCAACTCCTGAAACACTATTCAGACTTCAACAACAACTCTCATTACAAAACACGCAAGAACGTGCTCCTGGAGATGCGAATGACAATCCATGGACAGAACGAGGTCCAAACAACATTGGCGGACGCACACGCGCAATTCTATTCGATCCAAATGACATCAACAATACAAATTCAACGGACGATTACACACGTGTCTTTGCAGGAAGTGTTTCTGGCGGATTATGGGTAAATAACGACATTACAGACGCAAACTCATCTTGGCAATTAATCACAGGTTTGCCCGATAACATTTCGGTCACGGTTATCATAGCAGATCCAAATGCTGCAAACATTCTCTATCTAGGTTCTGGCGAATCGTACACAAGTGGTGATGCTGTTGGAAGCGGAATCTATAAATCAGAAGATGGCGGAACAACGTGGCAACAAATCTTTGGAGGAAACTACGGAACATCATCGGTTGATGGCGCTTCATACTATGTAGAAGGTGTATTTTATATCAACGATTTAGTAGCCAGAAACAACAACGGAACCACGGAAATCTATGCTGCAATAGCAAGTGCTTCATACCGAGACGCAGCAGCGCCATTCAATCAACTAGGATATTATGAACGCGGATTATACAAATCTACAGACAATGGCGCAAATTGGTCACGATTCCCAATTCAATATCCTAGCAGTGTACTCTATCAAAATCCAAGCGACATAGAATTGGACATCAACAATAACATTTGGTTGGCAACAACTGGCGATTTCTTCAACAATCCTGGCGGATATATCTATTCATCTTCCGATGGAATTACATTCGATTTAAAACATACCATTGCAAATACCAAACGTACCGAAATAGAACCTTCAAGCACAACTGCGGGAACTTTCTGGATTTTAGCAGAAACGAATCGGCAAGCAGATGTATATTTTACAGATGACAACTTTACAACAATAAATGCTTTGCAAGAACCAAATGATGCTGATAACGGAATTTCGGCTACCGATTTCACACGAAGTCAAGCATTTTACGACTTAGTCATTGAAGCTGACGCGAATGATAATTTATACGTTGGCGGAGTTGACTTGTTCAAGTACAACACAACGAATTCTAATTGGGATCAAATCTCCAAGTGGAAAAACGATAGTGGTTTGCAAAACATTACGGCTTCGTTAATACACGCCGATCAACACGCAATCGTTTTTCGACCAAACAACAACAATCATGGAATTATCGGAAATGATGGTGGCGTATATTTCAGTGATAATTTTTCCACTTCCGTGAATGATGCCGCATCCATTGAAGTTCGGAACAAAGACTACAACGTAACGCAATTCTACTCTGGCGCAATTGCCCAAAATGATGCATTAAATGGCGATGACATTGCAGGCGGAACGCAAGACAATGGAAGTCTTTCCGCGATTGATGCAACTGTCGGAATCAATAACTTTTCAACCATAATTACTGGCGATGGCGCGTATACAGAAATTGACGAAGATGACGGTTATGCAATCATTTCTTTTCCATATCTCAATCATGCGTATGTTCCGTATCCTTCGTTTGATATCAATCAAGGATATTTCGTTGCGTCCGAATCCAATCCGTTTAGCTTTCGCGAAGGAGAATTCATAAATACTGCCGAATTAGACAAAACGCTCAATGTATTATACACAAATGCGTCAACCTCTACGGGGATTTTTCAAATAGGGAAACATTCCAATGTAAATGGCGGAAATGGAAACGTTACAACCTTTGAATTGGTAGATCCGTTATTGGATAATGTGCCGACGGCGTTAAAAATTTCAGCCAATGGCGAAACATTATATGCAGGTTTAAAAAATGGAAAACTACTCAAAATAGACAATGTGCATACAGAAACGCCAATATTTACAGACATTAGTGATGGTAATTTTGTGGGAAGTATTTCCGATATAGAATTTGGCATGACCGAAAATGAACTCTTAATAACCTTTCATAATTACGGCGTAAATAACGTTTGGCAATCTTCAAACCAAGGAACTTCTTGGAACAACAAAGAAGGTAATTTACCCGATTTGCCTGTAAAATGCATCTTGATGAATCCGCTACTAGCTGGCGGAGCAGAAGTTATTATTGGAACAGAATTAGGCGTTTGGCGCTCACAAAACTTTGATACAACTTCGCCAACTTGGACACGATCTGACAATGGAATGCGCGCGGTTTCAGTCTTAGACTTAGACTTACGAACTTCAGATTATACAGTATTGGCAACAACATACGGACGCGGATTCTTTACAGGAACATTCTTATCAGGAACGTTAACGACTGCGGAAATTCAATCTGAAAAATATTTTAAAATTTATCCAACAATATCTAATGGAACTATGTCGCTTGGCGCGAATGAAAACGGCTTGGCAACGATAACAATGTATACATTAGCTGGACAACAAGTGAATCTTCAAACCATAAATCTCACAAAAAATAGTACAACAAAATTCAAACTTTCCAATATCGCTTCTGGTGTGTATATTTTAAAAATTCAACAAAACGATAAAATTCAAACGCAGAAAATTGTGATTAATTAATGTGTTAATTTGAAGATTTGTCAATTTTATAATGCGTTGTTTTCAACTATCATTTAAAAATAGAACACATAAAATAACTCGTGCAGTCGTGGCAGAAAAAGTAATGTTTCAATGTGATAATTTGAAGATTTGTCAATTTGATGATGAGTTTCATTATAACTTAGCGTCATACTGAACTTTCACGTTAAATACAGTCGAAATGTAATTCAGTAGCACACATAAAAACAGTAATAAAAAAAGCGAATCTTGTATTTAGATTCGCTTTTCTCTTTCAATTAAGTACAATGATGAAATACTGACAATCGGCAATCAGCCATCATAAACGTATTGTTTCCTCCTTTAATTTGATCGAGTGAAGTTTTTCCTTGAATCTCAGAAATAGATTTCTTGTTTAACTTCAATGTGGTAAAATTTTGTTTTTTCATAATAATAAGTTTTATGTTATATACTTAAGTACAAAACATGCGAAAACGTTACCCAAAATTTATAAATTCTTTTTAATTAACGTAGTATAGAAATCAACAATTCTTTCATCGCATTCTTAGAAATTCCACATGCTGAATGCAATTCTTCCACAGTTCCATGTTCAATAAAACGATCGGGAATTCCACAAAAATGGATTCTATTTGAATAATTATGTTGTGAAGCGAATTCAGAAATTGCACTTCCAAAGCCTCCTTTAATTACGCCATCTTCTAATGTCACAATCGTGTCAAATTTTTCAAATATTTCATGCAATAATGGTTCATCCAATGGTTTTACAAACTGCATATCGTACTGTGCCACTTTCGTGGAAAAAGTAGTTTCTTGCAACACATCAATCATGATAGTTCCAATAGCGCCAATACTTAAAACAGCAATTTCGGTTCCTTCTTGAATGCAATTTCCTTTTCCAATTTCAATCTTCTGAAAAGGTTGTTTCCAATCAAGCAAAACACCGCGACCTCTAGGGTAACGAATCGCAATCGGATGTTTCAACCCAAGTTGAGCCGTGTACATAATATTTCGTAATGCAACTTCATCTAAAGGCGCAAAAATGATGAGGTTTGGAATGCAACGCAAATACGCTAAATCAAAAACTCCGTGATGTGTTGCGCCATCTTCACCAACTAAACCAGCTCTGTCTAAACAGAAAATTACAGGTAAATTCTGCAAAGCTACATCATGAATTACTTGGTCGTACGCGCGTTGCAAAAACGTAGAATACACATTGCAAAACGGAATCAAACCTTGTGTAGCCATTCCTGCGGCGAGTGTCACTGCGTGTTGCTCGGCAATTCCGACATCAAAAGCACGTTCAGGAATTTCTTCCATCATATACTTAAGCGAACTTCCTGTTGGCATTGCAGGCGTAATTCCGACAATTTTTTCGTTTTCTTTAGCAAGTTCTACAATCGTATATCCAAAAACATCTTGAAACTTTGGTGGTAAATGTGTAGTATCTTTTGGCGTTAATTCGCCAGTAACTTTATCAAACTTCCCAGGCGCATGATACGTAACTTGATTATCTTCAGCTTGTTTCAAACCTTTACCTTTCGTCGTGATTACGTGCAAAAACTTTGGACTTTTTACCGTTTTCAAACGTTCCAATTCGGCTACAACGGCAAAAATATCGTGTCCGTCAATTGGTCCAGAATACTCAAAATTTAACGCTTCAAAAATATTATCTTGTTTCTGTGTTCCTTTCTTAACGTTTGTCAAATACATTTTTAATGCGCCAACACTTGGATCAATTCCAATAGCATTATCATTCAGAATCACTAAAATATTCGTGTCTGTCACGCCCGCATGATTCATGGCTTCAAACGCCATTCCGCTTGCAATAGACGCATCGCCAACGACTGCAATATGTTGTTTTGTAAAATTTTTTTGAAGTTTGGAAGCAATTGCCATTCCTAACGCGGCAGAAATCGCTGTTGACGAATGTCCGACACCAAACGTATCATATTCGCTTTCATCACGCTTTGGGAATCCAGAAATACCGTTGCGTCTTCTATTCGTATGAAAAACATCTTTGCGTTCTGTTAAAATTTTATGCCCGTATGCTTGATGTCCAACATCCCAAACGAGTAAATCTTTTGGTGTGTTAAACACATAATGAAGCGCAATTGTCAATTCTACAACGCCCAAACTTGCGCCTAAATGTCCTTCTTTCGTGGCTACAATATCAATAATAAACTCACGTAATTCTTGTGCAATTTTCGGTAAATCTTCTTTGGAAAGTTTCCGTAAATCGATTGGCGAATTTATATCTGAAAGTAGTTTGTTCATGTGCGAATGAGTGATTACAAAACTACGATTTTAAATTGAGAAGAATTTTTAGAAAAACAGCAATTAAAACTGCTCTTTTTAAATCAAGTTGATCTTATAGAATTCCAAAAAGCTATCTTTTTGAGTTGGAAAGTTAAATCTTACATTACGATTTGTGTCATTCGCGCTATTTTTCATACCACTCACGACATTTATTTGGTTTTATGCTTGATTATCAGCTAGTTTTGAGAAAGCTGTTGCAACGCTTGTGAGTGAATTATTAATTTAAAAATGAATATTATGAGGTATAAATACATGTTGTTCTTTGCTTTCCTACTTTTTCATATATCCAATAGTTATGGGCAAGTAAAAGTTGCTGAAGGAATAAGAGAAGCAACAGATACTACTTTAACAGAAGAGGGTGAAATATTAGTAATCAGAGATTCTCTTAAAGTAAAAGAGTCAAGATTTTTAAAAGTAATTAGTTTTTTAGAGCAATTAAAGAAAGAGGATAATTCGAGTACTGAATATACCAAATTAAAAGATAGTAAGGAGTTAGAAGCTTTTGAATTATTCAGGGAAATAGAATCATACAAAGCCAGACTTTATGATCTTAGTCAAGAAGTCAAAATTTTAAAACCCAAATTAGCCTCTAATGAATCAAAAAAATTAACAGAATTGGAACTCAAAAACATTATTGGAAAAGAATTCACCTCATTTGTTACTGGAAACTCAACAAGTATTGGAAATTATGCATCCATAGATACTGAAGCTTCTAAGTTAATGTTTTCGGTCAACTATATTATGAGTAATAATAATATTTTAGGAGTAACTTTAGAAGGAGCTTCTAAAGATGGTATTTTACCAATTTTTTCCAACGCATCTTTAAATACTGGAATCGGAGTTGGAGTTACGTATCATAGAATAATTAATTCATCAGTCACTTATGATTTGTTCGAAAAGAAATATTTCGACATAGTTGAACTTCCGGTAGCAAAAGCTAAAGCGAGACAGAAGTATGAATCACATAGAAAAATTATTGAAAAAGATGCTTCTTTAGACATAATTGATAAGTCAAAACTTTCTGAAAAGATAGATGATAAAGAGAAAAAAGAATATTCTTCTTTATTTGAAAACTACAAATCAGTAGATATTAGTTGGTTTAGTTTTGGGGCTAAATTGAATAAAGATTCGTTTAAACTTTCGCAAGAAGAAGTGTTTTCTCTAGAAAAGGTTATAGATACTTCTTTTACTGGATTTGAATTAAATGCGCAATATAGTAGATATAGCGTTAAAGATAAATTTTCAGGAAAACCAACTTTTTTAAATATTGGAGCAACTTTTAAGGCTATTAATAATCTTTCTTCTCTAAGGAAGTTAGAAATAAAAGAATCTACTATTTTTCAAGAAGATGAAACCACTGAAGTTTCAGGATCGAGTACTTTTAATGTGTATCAAGGAGATTATAAAAGCCGTTTGAGTGAATTATTTTTCTACCTTCATTATTACAAGTATTTCAATAATAATAGTAAAGTTGCTTTTCATTTGTATCCAAGAGTTACTTTCACAGAATTTGAGAAACCATTAATTGATCTAGATGTTGGGCTTCTATTTTCATTAAAGAGTAAAAAAAATAAAAAAGCAGTTGTTAATGCTGAAATCTTTTACAGCTTAACAGATATTGGGAGTAATCGCTCTCCATCAAGAGAACGGCTTTTAAATGATGGTATTGTCGGGCTAAGATTCACACTTCCTTTTTCAATTAATTTATAACTTTTTAAATTTAAAATTATGACAACATATCCAGTAAAATGTATAACAACTAATACTTCTTTAGGAACGTTTGCTTCAGAATTAGAAGCAAAATCAGCAGTGCGATCACATTGTTTTGATGGAAATCAGCAGAAGCATAAATTCTCTATATATGTAACACAAACATCAGGAGTTTTCCCTTTTAGTTCTAATGCGATTAAGCAAAATAGATATAGAATAATCTGTCCAGATGAGAACTATAAAAGTAATTGGTGTACTGATGAAACAGAAGCATTTCAAAAATTATTTAATTATCAAAAAAAGATAAAAGATAAAGAGGCTTTTATTGTAGAGGAAACTCAAAAATTACACAGAAGTATATCATTAGAAAATTTATAATCATGAAAACAAATTACAGACACCTTAGCGCATTTAAGGATGAAGTTTTGGCTTCAGAAGAAATGTTAGCTTTGATACAGAATAATCCAAAAGAATTCTTTGAAAAAATAAATCAAGAACCTACTAAAATTCCTTGGGTTTTTGCATTAATAGTTTCCATCATTGGTTTAGCAATGATAGTAAGTATTACTTTCATTGGAATTATTACTCTTTCGGATCCTCATCAGATAACTTCTGAAACAGGAGAAAGTGATTTAATTATTCAGATTCCACAAATTCTAGGAATTATTGCCTCGTCAGCAATTGCAGCAATTGCTGGACTGTTAGCGCCTTCACCTATTAATAATACTAATTAAATTTTACAATATGGGTACATCAAGATTTATAATAGGATTCAAAAAAGAAGTAGACATGACGGAGATGTTTAAAAACAAAGAATTTAAAGAAATTTTAAAGTCTTCTAATTGTAAAAAATGTTGGAGTTTGTGTAATTGTCATAATGATTTCCATTTTGATATATGTTCAGACGATAATGATTCTTTTTTATTTGATGATGAGAATAAATATGTTTTTGAATTTTTCGAAACCGTTAAAAAAGAAGAATTAGAGGATAGATTTAAAGCTATTCAAGGGACTATAGATTTAATTGAGGATGACATGCCAGTATCTTTTTTTCCTAATTCCGTGGCTTCTCTTTCTGATAATAAAGAAGTGAAAACCCCTTTTGGGGTTATCAACTATAATTCAAAATCAACAAAGTTAAATGGTGAAGGAGTTACGGTTGCTATTATTGATTCTGGAATAGATTATAAGCATCCACATTTTTCTGGCAATAAAAGTAAGATGAAGTTTGGATTCAATTTTTCAGCTAGAGATTATACTCAAATTTTTAATTTCATGGATGATAACGGTCATGGAACTAATGTTTCAGGAATAATCATTGCTAATTCAACCAAAAATGATGATCCTGAAGGAATAGCAAAAATGGTTAATTTATTATCATTTAAAGTAAACACAAGAACACCTGAAAAGAGAGTTTATATATCTAATGTTTACAATGCAATAAAAATGGCATATCATTTAGGGGCAGATGTAATTAATAATAGTTGGTATATAGATGACGGTAAACAATCGGGAATATTAAATCAGTTATTTGAAGAATTAGCAGATAGTGCTTGTATTCTTGTATTTGGAGCTGGAAATAGAGGGCAAGATATTAATAGAACGTATCCCCAAAATACAGGGAATACTATTGTAGTTGGAGGATTAGGTTTTGATGGTAAAAAAATTGAGAGTTCAGATTTTGGGGAAAAGGTGACTGTGTGGGCTCCGGCAGAAAACATTTCAACCACAAAAAAGATGACAGGTAGCAGAAATCCCTCTATTCTTACTGAAAAAGTAACTGGAACCTCTATAGCAACGCCCTTTGTTACGGCTACCATAGCATTGTTAAAACAGAAAAATAAATCAATAAAATTCGAGGAAGTTGTTAAAAGATTACAAAGAGGGAATAAAGTACTTCTTGATAAAGATACAGGACATTACGGCTATATACTTGATATCATAAAAACAATTAACTAACTTTATAAAACTTATAATTATGGAACAAAATAACATTTTTATGCCCAGAGATAGAAGAGATATTAACAAGAATGTTTATACATTTTTACATCTTGAAGAATCAGATACTTATCAGATATTGCATAATGAAACGGATAATGATGGAATTAATAAATTTCAATTATATGGAAGATTTATTGGTGAAAAATTTTTGACTGAAAATAAAGAAACAGTTTTTTTAGTAAAAGAAGTAAATTTTAAATTAATAAATATTATACAAAATCAAGCGGTTATACAATATGGTTTTGATTCAATTAGAGTAGATGGAACAGATGATAAAGGTATTATGAACATTACTGCAAATTTAAAAGAGATTCCTTATGACGAAGAATTTGAGAAGAATACTCATCACAGGTTAATAGATCAACCATTTAAAGTTAAACTAAACCAGAAAATAGATTATCACTTACATACTTCGTATCCAAAACTTATATTAAGAAACGGAATACCATGTAATACTGTTGCATATTTTTCAATATAATGAAATAATGATTAAAAAAACTCCTTTGATTATAATACTGCTATTCTTGTTTAATGGCTTATTTGCTCAAAAACAAACTAGTTATGATCTTATAAAACTATTTAAAGGATTCGAATTAGATTCTGTGACAAGAACTCTTGAAAACGATCCTAAAATAAAAGGGTATATAATTTTTAAACAAGAATTGCAGTATTTAAAAAAGGGGAAGATTGGAAGAATTGATGATTATTTTGAAAGGCAAGAAAACATAACTTATCTAGATAGTGTGTTGTATTATAATTATTTAGGAGATTACTGTGTTAGAAAAATGAACCCTAATGATTCGTATTCTTTTAGATATTATATTCCTGCATTTGAAATCGCAAAAACACACAAAGACACTTTACTTATAAATGAATCACTAAGACGTATCAATACATTTTTTTTAAAAAATGATAAGAATAAGAAAATGTATCAAAAATATGTAGGTGAATTGCTTAAATATCAAAAAGATGAGATTGATATATTTTGGAAAGAGTACTATATGTTACTTTTTAATATGTCGTATGACTCTATCAGGAATTCAGATAATCTAGATTTCAAAAATATGGAGGAATCATTGTTGAATTTAAAAAAGAACAATACTCCAAATAATACATATTTTCAAGGAAGAATTAATCATGCAATAGGACAATTTTATAGCTATCCAAGTATGCACGATTCATCAAGAGTCTATTTTGAAAAGGCATATAACACATATAGTAATCAATATTTTTACTCTTATGGAAGAAAGTTAAGGGCTAAAATAGCATTAGCCATTATAGATTTCAGAAATAAAATATTTAAAGAGGCTATAACTGAATTTCATGAGTTATTAAATGATGAAATGATTAAAAAGAACATAGAATTAAAATATTCAATATATAATTGTTTGCGTCAAGGATATGAGGATCAAAAAAAAATAGATAGTTCTAACTTTTATATGAAACTAACTATGAAGTATGAAGATTCTATAGAATATTATATGCATATAGAAAAAGTTATTGAATTTGATATTACCAATGAAGCAAAAAAAACCCAACAAAAATTTAAAAAAAAAGATAAAGAAATCATGAACTTAACAACTACAATTAACGTAGTTCTCCCAATCTTAGCAATCATTGCCCTAATTGCCATTGCATTATTTTACTATTTCAAAAAATACAAATCAAAATCAAAAACACTTGAAACTGCACAATCAGAAACACTTGAAAAAATAGAAGAACTCAAAGGAATTGTAATTAAAAACTATATCATTTTAAAAGATAAAACCAAAGTCTATATTTCGGATTTAATGTATATCAAATCGGAAGATCATTTTATAAAACTATTTTTAAATAATGGGAAGTCACATTTTGTACGTGGTAAAATAAGCCAAATCAAAGAAGAATTGCCGCCAAACTTTATACAATCGCACCGTTCGTATATTATCAATTCAAACTATATCAAGCAAATCAACGGAAATCATATTACACTCATTGATAAAACAGAAATTCCATTGTCGCGATTACATAAAGGTAATTTTAAAGATAAACCGTAATTTTACACAAAACTCCACAATGAACCTAGAAGATAGCTACGACGACAATTACTTCATGAAAAAAGCATTGCAAGAAGCCGAAATGGCGCTTGAAAAAGGCGAAGTTCCTGTCGGTGCTGTGATTGTAATTGACAATAGAGTCATTGCGCGCGGACACAACTTAACTGAAACGTTAAACGATGTGACAGCGCATGCGGAAATGCAAGCAATTACTGCTGCAGCTAACTTTTTAGGTGGAAAATATTTGAAAAACTGTACGCTATATGTCACGTTAGAACCTTGCCAAATGTGTGCAGGCGCATTGTATTGGAGTCAAATTTCAAACATTGTATACGGCGCACGTGATGAAGATCGTGGCTGTATAAAATTAAACACAAAATTACATCCAAAAACAGTGATGAAAGGTGGGATTATGGCAGAAGAAGCTTCCAATTTGTTAAAACAGTTCTTTATTCAAAAACGGAACTTGAATTAAATTTACTTTTTTCGAGAGAAGTCGTTCATTTCTTTTAACTTTTCATTAGAAAGTATAAAATCTTCTTTTTTCTTATCCTTATATCGATAGTAAATAAAAAGTGGCATCCAAATAAAAGAAAACGTCAAAATACAAAGTCCAAGCACTTTTTCGCTAAAGTTTTCTTCTTGAAATTCGTAGTAATTTGCAAAAATTCCAACGCCGATTAAAGCTATTAAGAGTATGATGAGTATGTATTTCATTTGTTGTTTTTTAAAATAGAATAGTTTTAAAACTACCGCGTAAAATTAATCAACTTTCTACGATATGCGGTTAATAATTTAGATTTTGAGACAAATCCATAGTATTTTCCTTCTTTTAAAACAGGCAAATTCCATGCACTACTATCTTGAAATTTTTTCATCACCGATTTCATATTATCTTCTTCATAAATGATATAATCTGGCGCGTTGTGCATAATATCATCTACATGAAGTGAATTATACAGCGAAGTATCAAACATAAATTCGCGGATATCATCCAACACAATAATACCAACCAAATTTTCATCTTCATCGACTACAGGAAATAAATTTCGATTGGATTTTGCCACAGCTTCATGCAACATAGTTCCTAAGGTCATTTTGGGTTGGATTGTGGTAAAATTTTGCTCAATTACGCTGTCAAGTGCCATTAACGTTAATACAGTTTCGTCTTTATTGTGCGTGAGCAATTCGCCTTTTTCAGCAAGTTCACGTGTGTAAATGGTATAATTTAATAGATTTTTTGTGATGAGAAACGAAATCGCGCAGGTTAACATCAACGGAATAAATAAATCGTAACCGCCAGTAATTTCTGCAATTAAGAAAATTGCTGTCAACGGCGCATGTATAACTCCGGCAATCAATCCAGCCATTCCGACAAGTGTAAAGTTTGCTTCTGATACATTAAATCCAAACTGATTGATGATTTTAGCAACCACATTTCCCAATGCGCTTCCCATAACCATTGTCGGAATAAAAATTCCGCCAGAACCGCCAGCCGCAAATGTAGTTGTCATGGCAATTGCTTTAAAAATGGTAATTCCGATTAAAAGTATAATGACAACCCAAATGTTTTCAGTGTAATTGTCTAAAGGTGTTTTTCCGAGTGCTTCAATGTGATTTCCATCGAGTAGATTTGTGATAAATCCTAAACCTTCTCCATATAATGGCGGAATGAAATATAACATGACACCAATTGCCAATCCGCCAAAGATGAGTTTGTGTAATTTTCGTTTAAATCGTTCAAAAAACTTCGTAATCGCAAAGTGCATTTTGGTAAAATAAATAGATGCAAACGCAGTTCCGATACCAAGCGCAATGTAAAAAGGAATGTCACTGAGTTGAAATTGTTCTATCAGTTTGAAATTGAATAGGTTTTCATTCCCAAGAAAAAAATAGGAAGTTACCACTGCCGAAATGGAAGCTAATAACAACGGAATTAACGATATTAGGGTTAAATCTAAACTAAAAACTTCTATTGCAAAGATAATTGCTGCAATGGGCGATTTAAAGATGGACGAAATTGCGCCAGCCGCTGCACAACCAATTAAGAGCATTCGGGTTTTGCTGTTGATGTGAAAAATTTTGCTAATGTTAGAACTTATCGCAGCACCAGAAGCAACCGCAGGTCCTAATAAACCTACCGAACCGCCAAAACCAACCGTTAATGGCGCGGTAATTAGTGGTAAATATATTTTATGATTTGGAATGATTCCTGTGCGTTTGGACAACGCATAAAGAATAGACGAAATAGCGTGTTCAGGTTGTTTTTTGAAAACAAATTTCACCAATAAATAGACTAAAAGAAGTCCGATAACTGGTAAAATAAAGTACAGTTGATTTTTGGAAAAGATGATTCCATTTTCTAGTAGAGTTTCAATCCAAAATGTGATGTTTTTAATGGTAACTGCAACCAAACCAGAACCTAAACCGACTAAAATGCTCAGTATGAAAATGAAATTCTTATGGGAAATATGCTTGTATCTCCAAATTAAGAAGCGTCTAAATAGCGTTTTTTTCTGCGTTGGCATGTTTGCGATTGTGTACTTTAAAAGTACAAATCTAATCTATCGATTCCAATTTTGCCTTTAGGTTTTCATAATCTTCCAAATATAATTGACGAATGGTTTCTACATACGGTCGCTGATCGGAATACCCATTGTGAAAATTGTCAATTGCTTCTTCAATAATCGTGAAGGCTTCATTGGTATCTTCATCCAAGATAATTAATGCTTTATACTATTTCGCATCTGCAAAATCTGAGTTATATCTCCTAAAAAAACCAGTATAATTTATTGCATAAAAACCACCTTAATAGATTTATTTTCTTACTTTTAAGTGGCTTAAATCATCTAATTTACGGAAGAACATTACTTTTTGTATTCGATTAAGATGTAACTTGAATTGGGTTTAATTTAGCAAAAGATGTTGAAAACCTAAATACATCGTTATTTAAAATGGCGATAATTACTAATCATAATTTTTTAAATCATGAAAAAAAAGTCATTAAAAAAGCTATCATTTAGCAAAAGCAAAATTTCGAGTTTAGAAGAAGATGCTGTATCTGGAGCAGGAACAAACGGTTGTCACACATGTACTTGCAATACTTGCAATTGGACTTGTGGAACTACTGCGATGTATTCCGCTTGTGGAAATCAGCAATGTAATTAATTACATGTAGAAGTAAAGAGGCTGTCTGAAAAGTCTTAATTATTGTTACTTCGAGCGCAGTCGAGAAATAGTAAGCCTTGATTACCAAAGCATTTCGAATGCGCTCAATGTGACAATTATAGCTATTTTTAAATTTTTAATTAGCCTTTTTCTATTTATAAATCGAGTTTAATACTCAGTTCTTTTAATTGTTGAGCGTCAATTGGTGCAGGTGCATCAATCATAACATCACGACCAGAATTATTTTTTGGAAACGCAATGAAATCACGAATCGTTTCTTGTCCGCCCAAAATAGCAACCAATCTATCCAATCCGAAAGCCAATCCACCATGTGGCGGCGCTCCATATTGGAAAGCGTCCATTAAGAAACCAAATTGTGCTTTTGCTTCTTCTTCCGTAAATCCTAAATGCTTAAACATCGTTGCTTGCATTTCTTTGTCGTGAATACGAATAGATCCGCCACCAATTTCGTTTCCGTTTAAGACTAAATCGTATGCGTTTGCTTTTACATCACCAGGATTTGTATCTAATAATTCTAGTTGACCTGGTTTTGGAGATGTAAATGGATGATGCATTGCGTGGTAATGTCCTGTTTCTTCATCCAATTCTAATAATGGGAAGTCCATTACCCAAAGTGGAGCAAATTCTGCCGGATTTCGCAATCCTAAACGTGTTGCTAATTCCATACGTAATGCACTTAGTTGCGCTCGTACTTTGTTGGTGTTTCCAGATAATACACAGATTAAATCACCAGTTTTTGCGCCAGTTTTTTCTGCCCATTTTGCTAAATCTTCTTGATCGTAGAATTTATCAACAGACGATTTGAAGGTTCCGTCTTCATTGCATTTTACATATATCATTCCCAACGCGCCAACTTGTGGACGTTTTACCCAATCGACCAATTTGTCGATTTCTTTTCGTGTGTATGTTGCGGCTCCAGGAACAGCAATTCCGACAACCAATTCTGCTGAATTGAAGATGCCAAATTCTTTGTGTTGTGCAACTTCATTTAGTTCGCCAAATTCCATTCCAAAACGAATGTCTGGTTTGTCATTTCCGTAGGTTTTCATGGCGTGATCGTACGTCATTCTTGGGAATTTTTCAACATCAATTCCTTTGATTTCTTTTAGTAAGTGACGCGTTAATCCTTCAAAAACGTTTAAGATGTCTTCTTGTTCTACAAACGCCATTTCGCAGTCAATCTGTGTAAATTCAGGTTGTCTGTCGGCTCTTAAATCTTCATCGCGAAAGCATTTTACAATTTGAAAATATTTGTCCATTCCGCCAACCATCAAGAGTTGTTTGAAGGTTTGTGGCGATTGTGGCAATGCGTAAAATTGTCCTTCATTCATACGAGAAGGAACCACGAAATCGCGTGCGCCTTCTGGTGTGGATTTTATTAAATATGGAGTTTCTACCTCTATAAAATTTTGCGCAGACAGGTATTTACGAACTTCCATTGATACTTTATGACGGAATATCAAACTGTTTTTCACAGGATTTCGACGTATGTCTAAGTAGCGATATTTCATTCGGATATCTTCTCCACCATCAGTTTCATCTTCAATCGTAAATGGAGGTGTTAAAGAAGCATTTAAAAGCGTCAATTCAGAGACTAAAATTTCAATATCTCCTGTAGGTATTTTTGCGTTTTTAGCTTCACGCTCAATCACCGTTCCTTTTACTTGAATTACAAATTCGCGACCAAGTGTTTTTGCTTTTTCAAAAACGGCTTTCGAAGTACGTTCTTCATCAAAGATTAATTGTGTGATTCCGTAGCGATCGCGAAGATCAATCCAAATCATAAATCCTTTATCTCTAGACTTTTGTACCCAACCTGATACGGTAACTTCTTGTGTAATGTGTGATGATCTTAATTCACCACAACTATGTGATCTGTACATTTGTATGCGATTTTAAAAGGGCAAATTTAATGGTTTTTGATTGCATCAGTGCTTCTATGGATAAATATTTTCTAGGTTGTATAGAATTGATTGATAAATTGATAAAAAAATGAAAAAAATGCCATCTGTGGTGTGTTTAAATAAATTATTCTCTAAAAAATAGTTAAATACTGTTAATTTAATTTAATTTCGCAGTTAATAAAAGCCTATTCAATATTAATTAATCTCGATTTTTTATGAAAAAAATTTTACTTAAAAAAATGTTGATGTTTTTGTTGTTTTTTGTCCCTTTAGGACTCTTAGCACAAAATACAATCACAGGAACCGTAACTAGCACTGACGGTGGCGAGCCACTATTTGGTGCCAGTGTTGTTGTTAAAGGAACAGAAAAAGGAGCAGCAACAGATTTTGATGGAAAGTATACCTTAACGGTAAACGATTTGCCAGTTACCTTGGTGTTTTCCTCCTTAGGATACGACAGTAAAGAAGTACTGGTTAGTACTTCAGTTAATCCAATTAATGTTTCACTTACTGGTGGCGTTGCTTTGGATGAAGTTGTTGTAACTGGTTTAGCAACTTCTATTAAAAGAACTAATTCTGCAAATGCAGTTTCGTCCATTTCGGCGCAAGAACTTGTTGGAGTAACACCTCCACAAACGTTAGATGCAGCTTTATATGGAAAATTTACTGGAGCTGTAGTAAGTGCAAATTCAGGAGCTCCTGGAGGTGGATTGTCTATTAAACTTAGAGGTGTGACCTCTGTTAATGGAAATTCTCAACCATTATATATTATTGATGGAGTCTATGTAGATAACTCATCTATTCCTTCGGGATTAAATGCAGTATCTGGTGCTGCCGCTGGAGGAAGTGCTTCAAATCAGGACAATCCTACCAATCGTATTGCAGATATAGATCCAAATGATATTGCAAACATTGAGATTTTAAAAGGAGCATCTGCTGCAGCTATTTATGGATCGAGAGCATCTGCCGGAGTTGTTATTATTACAACAAAAAGAGGGAAGGCTGGAGAAACTAAATTTAGTTTTTCACAAGCTTTTGGGTTTACTCAAGCAATTAACTTGCAGGGAATTAGAAATTGGGATGCAGCCAAAGTAGAAGATGCTTTTGGTGCTGCCGAAGTTCCATTGTTTACAGCAGCTCAGGCTTCAGGAAATTATCATGATTATGAAGATGAACTTTTTGGAGAGAATGGACTTATTTCAAATACACGTTTTGGAATGAGTGGCGGTGGAGAAAAAACAAAGTTTTATGCAGGAATGTCGTATAGCGACGAAGATGGAATTGTTAAAAATACAGGTTATAGAAAAGCTTCTGTTCGATTGAACTTAGATCATAAAGTATCAAACAGTATAAAACTTGGATTGAGCGCCAACTATATTAACTCTTCTTCAAATAGAGGATATTTTAACAATGATAATACCGGAACAACAATAGGTGTTTCATTGACTTCTACACGACCTTGGGATCAATTGTTTCCAGATGCAAACGGAAATTATCCAAACAGTCAATCGGGAGCTTCAAACGTTTTACAAACAAGAGATTTAGTAACTAATAACGAAAAAGTTAATAGATTTATAATTGGAGGTTCTGCGGATATAAAATTGTATTCAAATGATAACTCTAATTTAAAGATGATCTTAAGAGCTGGTCTTGACAGTTATAATTTAAGTAGTAGAGCAATATTTCCAAAAGAATTGCAATTTGAGAATGTTGCAGGAGGAGATAATGGAGTTTCTATTCAAGGAAGTACGGTAAACAGAAACCTAAACTTTTCAGGGTTTTTAGTACATAATTATACAACTGATAGTGATTTAAACTTTAGAACACAAGCAGGTATCACTAAAGAAGTTTTTGATAGAAATACGTATTTAATTATAGCGAAAGATTTAATTGCTTCTGAAAATAATGTAGATCAAGCTGGTTCTATTGATGCAGCTCAAACTAGATTAAAGCAAGAAGATGCAGGATTTTTTGTTCAAGAAGAAATCAATTTTCAAGATAAATTTATCGGAACAATAGGAATTAGAGGCGATAGATCTTCAAATAACGGAGATGCACAAAAATTGTATTATTATCCTAAAGCTTCCTTAGCTGTAAACATTAATAATTTTGAATTTTGGAAATCAGAAGTTGTGAATCAAGTAAAATTGAGAATCGCATATGGTGAATCTGGAAACTTTGCACCATTTGGATCATTATTTACTTCTTTTGACAGAAATAATATTGGTGGATTTAAAGGAATTAGTGTAAGTCCTTTTAGAGGAAATCCTAATATTGAACCTGAAAGACAAAAAGAATTGGAATTAGGTTTTGATCTTGGGTTTTTAGATAATAGAGTAGAATTACAATTTACTTGGTATAACAAAAAAGTAGATGACTTATTACTACAAGCAGCATTGCCACCTTCTTCTGGATTTACGTCCAAATGGACAAATGCAGGTAATTTAGAAAATAAAGGTGTTGAAATTGCAATAAATGCAGTACCTGTCAGAACCGATGATTTTGAATGGACAACGAATGTTAGTTTCTGGAAAAACACTTCTGAAATTACAAAACTAGATGTACCAGCATTTAATATCGGAGCTTTTGGAGCGACTTTAGGAACTTTTAGAATTGAAGAAGGAAAAAGTGCGACACAAATTGTTGGAATTAGTCCAGATGGATTGGTACAACATGGAGATTCTGAAGCAGATTTTCAAATGTCTTTTAGAAACAACGTAAAATATAAAGATTTTGAATTATCGTTTTTATGGCACTGGAAAAAAGGTGGTGATAATGTGAATTTAACAGCATTATTAACAGATCTTAACAGCACAAGTCATGATTTTGATGATATCGATTTAGATCCTGCTGGACAAGTTGGAAACGGACCTTACAGACTGAGTCAATTGGGAGTAAGCGCAGCACCTTTCGTTGAAGATGCATCTTATTTAAGATTGAGAGAACTTGGAGTATATTACAGTATTCCTAAAAATTTAATCACTAAATGGAGTAAGGATTATATAGATTCAATAAAATTAGGATTTTCAGGAACGAACCTAATCAATATATTTGATTATAACAGTTACGATCCTGAAGTATCTAACTTTGGATCAAATGGAATATCAACAGGAGTTGAGGTAACACCATTCCCATCTTCAAAGCGTTATATGTTTCACCTAGCAATCGAATTTTAATCTAAAAAAATATTATGAAAAAAAATAATTTATATATATTTCTATTCGCATTAGGAAGCTTACTGCTTTTTTCTTGTGAGGTAGAAGAATTTCCGAACTTAAATGGTGCCGATGTAGATACCATTGCTTCCAATATGTCTCGTGGAGATTTGCAAGATATTGCAGGTGGAGTACAATCGAGTATGAGAACCCGAATAGGAACTTATTTTGATGACGTAGGTGTTATTGGAAGAGAATTTTATAGATTTTCAAGTTCAGATCCACGTTTTACGTCAGATTTATTAGGCGGAGGATCGTCAACACTTGACAATAATACATTTTATACAACAGGTCCTTGGGGAGCACGATATGTGAACATTAAAGGAACCAATATTATTTTAGAAGGAATTGTGAATTCTACTGCAGATTTTTCAACTGAAGAGAAAAATGCAACAACTGGATTCGCAAAAACCATTCAAGCGTATGAACTATTATTAAATTTAAATTTAATGTATGGTAACGGAATTCGTTTGGATGTAAATGATCCTGATAATTTAGGTCCCGTAGTTGGTAAAGATGCTGCATTGCAAGGAATAAGAGACTTGTTGGTAAGTGGAGCTTCAGATTTAGGCAACGGAGGATCAGACTTCCCGTTTTCACTAACCACTGGTTTTGCAGGATTTGATACGCCTTCAGAATTTTTAAAATTCAACAATGCATTAGCTGCAAGAGTTGCTGCATATCAAGAAGATTATCCAGCGGTATTAACATTTTTAAATGCTTCTTTTTATAACATCACAGGAGATTTGAATACAGGAGTTAGTTATGTATTTTCTACAGGAGCAGGAGATATTACAAACCCAATGTTTTTTCCTTTAGATGCTTCAACGGCTGGAGTTAGAATTGCACAACCTAGTTTTGTGACAGACGCAGAAGCTGGTGATACACGTTTATCAAAAGTAGCTTTAAGACCATCTGGAGCGTTGACACTAGACAATTTAACAGGATCGTATGATGTAATGGTATATACGTCTAATTCAGATGCAATTCCTATTATTCGTAACGAGGAATTATTGTTATTATATGCGGAGGCAAATATGAATACAGCTCCTGTACAAGCGGTTCTTGCTATTGATGCTGTTAGAAGTGGCGCAAGTTTAGTACCGTATACTGGAGGAACAAGTCCTAGTCAATTACTTACTGAAATATTAAAGCAAAGAAGATATTCTTTATTTGGCGAAGGTCATAGATGGATAGACATGAGACGTTTTAATAAATTGGCAGAATTACCTATTGATAGAGCTGAAGATGATGTTTGGATAGAATTTCCTATTCCATTAAACGAAAATCAGTAATATATAGTACAAATAACAAACTTAAAAGCGCTTCGAAAGAGGCGCTTTTTTTATGTCAAAATTTTACTAGAAACTATCTATCAGCTTTTTCTTTTTGAATGTTTTGTTGGATGAATAATGTTGAGATTTGACTATTTTGGGAGCAACTATTTCATTTAGTTTTTGTACAAACCACTCCTTTTTTCTCTGTGTAAAGAACTTTGTAATCACGAACAATTAGTCTTCGATACTGAGGATAGATATCGTCTTTTTGGAATTGCTTTGCAAAAACAATTTCTTTAGAAGAATTAATAATATCATTACGAATAATTTTTCGAGCTGGCGGAACGCCTTTACAGCGGTAATCTAAAATTGAAGTGAGTGCTTCTCTAGCTTGGCGTGTCCAAACTACTTTTGTAACTTTTTCAGCCATTAATTTTCTTGTTGCTCAAATTCTTCAGCATAAATAAAATCACCATTTTCAATTTGTTCTTCAGTAGTATCTAGCGCCGTTTTGTATTCTTGCCTTGTCATAGAAGTTCCATCAGGATTGAATGCAACAGTTTGGTCCTTGTAGTAGTTTTCAAATACACCGTTAACGATAGCTAATACTCTTTCATCGGCATTATCTAAAAAGTTTTGTATTCTATTTTTTAACTCAACTGCTCCCATAATAATGAAGTATTATACTAACAAATATACGTAAATTATAAGATATCCTTTATATCAAGAAAGTGGCGAAAGTAATAGAATTTTATAATCACTTATAATATGGTAAAGAAAAAACCAAAACAAGTTCAGTTCTATGGAAAAACGCTCTACAAAAATTTGCAAAGCGTTTTAATTGGCTATTAATTGAAAACAGTTTCTAATCCTGTATTGATTTGACCTTTTTGTTTTGCCATTTCTTGACTTTCTGTACTTGCAATGACAAATAAATTGAAGTCGTAGTTTTCCAAAGCTGGTGTAGAAACGCTTCCTTTTACTTTATAGACAGGAATCAAATAACGTTGTAAGTCTGTTGGACTTGCCGTGTAATAACCCAAAGTTACATCTGTGATTTCGCCTGTGTTTTTATCAGAATCTTTTAGTTGTGCAAATCGATAATTGTCAAATACTTGTTGAACAGCTTCTTCAGGACTAATAACTTCTGCTTTTCCTGCTTGCTTTGGTGTTCTGTAAAAGTGTAAAATTTCAACAGTTTGATCGTTATTAATATATGATACTTGTGTTTTTGCTCCAGCACCAAATAAAGGCAATCCTTCTAATTCATAATTAAAATTTACGTTGACACTTGTTGGAAATTGTTCTCCTTTTGCATCTTTTGGTGATTTACTGAATGCTGCAAAATTGTTACTTACAGAGTGCAATTTCATGAATTGCGTATCAATTTTCAATGCTTCAAGTCGTTTTACTGCATTTTGTACAGCTTCGTCTTTATTTGGAAGATTTTCCGCCAGTTTTATATTTTCGCTATATGCGTTTTCACGATCTGTCCACCAAAAAGAATCGCTTGCGGTATATATTTCTAGTGCTTCTTTTTCGTTTTTAATGACTAATTGATCGCCAACATCTTCTAATTCTCCTTCTGTTTTAAACTTGGAACGTAAAAAATCGACGCGTTCTGAAATATACGCAGCATACTCTTTATTTCTGCTTGAAGCTGTTTCAAAGTGGAACGTTTTATACATTGGTATGCGACCAACGTGTTTTGGTAATTTTGTATTTAGTTTGAATAATGAATCTTTCATGTGTGCTATATTTTTAGATGTCAGTTCGCGACATTTTTTATAATTTTTGTCTTAACAATTTCCGTTTAAATACCATAAATTATCAGGATTGTCAGGATCTAAACTTACGTCTCCTTTTCCATGCCAATGATCATTGTATGTACTAATTCCTCCTTCGTTGGCACGCAAATAAGCAAATTTCGTATCAGCAACTTCTGTTTCTTTACAGGCTTTTATCCATGCTTCCCGCATTCTCCATTTATTATTTAAGCGTTGTGCAAATTTTTTGCCTCTATCTGCTTTGTCATAACAAATAGTTGCAAATCCTAAGATATAATGCAATCCTTTGAAAACTCCCCAGCCCCAACGTCCGAAAACGCCATCAAATTCTAAGGCTTGACAACCGTCAAAAACAATCCATTCTAAGTCTTGATCACCAAGTTCCATCTCGGTATTTCTTGCTCTTCCATTATCACGATCATTTCTTCCAAAAAGTAAAAAATCTCTCCATCCATGACCTGAGAAGAAAACAATATCTGCATTATCAGCATACGTTGTATCTGTTCCTGCGGATGGCGAACCTTTTCCTGCTTTTTCAAAATCTTCATCCCATGCTAGGTTATCTCCGTATTCAAATTGTTTTACACCTTGTAAAGTATTGTAAAAACCGCGCGCATTATTATCATTGTTCTCCAGGTTAGAAGCATTTCCGTTGTATTGATTGACCCATTCAATTCCAATTGACCCCATATGTAAATAGTTTTAGTTTTTTACCAAAGCTACTATATTGTAAAGCTATTTTTAGCCATGTAAAACCTGATTTGAGGCTAGTGTTTTTCCCCTTTTTTAAATTGTCATTAGATGATTCTTTAATATTTAACCTAAATCTAAAACCAGTTATGAATAAAAATAATGAGCATAAAAAAAGCCCGAAATCTAAGGTAGATTTCGGGCTTTTTGTGTTAGTGAAACTCAGTATTTTTATACCGTTTCTATCGGCAAATCAATTTCGTTGATATTTAAATCTTCACCAGAATCTCCATCTTTGATATGCAGATCATCAGCTGTTTCCATTTCAGGACGCTTGCTTTTAAACGCCCAAAATTTAAACTTCGTTGTTAAGAAGAATAAGATGGGAACAATGATTAATGTTAGGAATGTAGCAATAATTAATCCGTAAATTACTGTCCATGCTAATGGTCCCCAGAAAATTACATTATCTCCACCAACATATATTTTTGGATCAAATTGGCTGAATAGTGAAAAGAAGTCAATGTTGAATCCAATTGCTAATGGAATTAATCCTAAAACGGTTGTAATTGCCGTTAGTAATACAGGACGCAAACGTGCTTTTCCACTTCGTACTACTGTTTCAAATACATCATCAATTGGTAAATATTTATCTTCTGGAATGTTGAGTTCTTCTTTTTTACGATCAATTAAAAGTTGATTGTAATCGAGCAAAACTACACCATTATTTACCACAATTCCCGCGAGCGAAATAATTCCCATCATCGTCATCATAATTACAAATGGCGCGCCTGTGATTAAAATCCCACCAAAAACACCAATCAAACTTAAGAAAATTGCAATCATTATGATTGTTGGTTTTGAGATAGAACTAAATTGAAAAACTAGAATCAACATAATTAATCCAAGTCCTGCAAAAAATGCCGTCATTAAAAACGCTTGTTGCTTGTCTTGCTCCTCAATTTGTCCTGTATAATCAATTTCAATTCCGTCAGGCTTATAGTCTGACATTTCCGCTTGAATCTGCGCTACAATTGCTCCAGCATCTGTAAATCCGGGCATTAATCCAGAATATACAGTTACGACACGTTTTTTCTGCATGTGTTTTATAGCACTAAAACCAGACGTATTGTTACGTTTTACAACCGCAGAAATTGGAATTTCTTTCAGTTGTCCCGTTTGAGTTCTAAAAATCATTTTCTGATTAAACAGTGAACTTACATTGTATCTATTTTCTTCGTTAAAACGAACATATATATCGTAATCTTCGCCATCTTCTTTGTATACAGAAGCTTTTGCACCAAATAACGAGTTTCGTAATTGTTGTCCAACTTGTCCAGCCGAAACGCCCAATTCTCCTGCTTTTTCTCTGTCAACAACTACTTGCATAGTCGGTTTTCCTTTGTTGACGTCAATTTTTAATTCTTCAATTCCTGCAATATTTTTAGAATTGATCAGCTCACGCATTATTTCTGCTTCCGCAATTAATTCTGTATAATCATCGCCTTCTAATTCAATATTAATTGGATAACCTGCAGGCGGACCAACGGCATCTTTTTCAACAGAAATAGCAACTCCAGGATAAATTCCTTTCAATGCTTCCGTTACTTTTTGGCGCAATACTTCACTGTCTTCTCCGCGGCGGAATTTATATTCACGCATGGAAGCAGTAATTTTTGCTTTGTGTGGCATTTCTGCTGCCGATCCGCCATCGGTTTGCGGATTTCCTGCACCTTCACCAACTTGTGAAACCGCAGATTCTACCAAGAAATTATAATCGCCGTCCATGTATTCGTCGCTATTTAAAACGTCATATACACGTGCTTCAATTTCTTTGGTGATGTTATTTGTTTTTTCAATCGCAGTTCCCTGCGGATATTCTATATAGACAATAATTTGATTTGGTTTATTGTCTGGAAAAAATTCTACTTTGGTACGTTTACTTCCTATAGATGCACCGAACAATCCGAACGCTAAGAATAATAATACAAATGTTCCAAGTGTAAACACATAAGGTCTCCAACCACCTAAAGCAAATTTTAGAAAACGTTCATAGGCTCTTTCTAGCGCAGCTAATATTCTAGTTTGAAAGAATCGAGCCATCGGTTTTAACACATATTTGTATGCCCAAAACATGATCGCAATGAATATGAATAATGTTCCTAAACCGCTAGATCCGCCACCAATTATAAAAGATAAAATTGCCAATACTAACAATACTACCGTAATAATTAATAGCTGTCTCATTTTTAATTTACGCTCGCCAACTTCCATAAATTGCGATACCATTAATGAGTTGATAAAGATTGCCACAAATAGGGAAGAACCTAATACGATGGAAAGCGTGATTGGGAAATAAATCATGAATTGTCCCATAGTTCCTGGCCACATTCCTAAAGGAACAAACGCCGCAACCGTTGTTAACGTTGAAATGATAATTGGAAAAGCAATTTCGCCAATTCCTTTTTTCGCAGCTTCAATTCGGCTCATGCCTTCTTCATCCATCAAACGATATACGTTTTCAACAACTACAATTCCGTTATCTACTAGCATTCCAAGTCCCATAATTAAGGCAAATAGAATCATAGTATTCATTGTATATCCTAATAAGTTTAGAATTACAAACGACATAAACATTGACATCGGAATTGCCAATCCTACAAATAATGCATTTCTGAATCCTAAGAAAAACATTAATACAAAAACCACTAAGATGATTCCGAAAATAATATTGTTTACCAAGTCATTTACTTGGTTGATCGTTTTTTCAGATTGATCATTGGTAATAGAAATCTCTAACTCTTCGTGACTTTCTTTAAATTTTTCAATGATTTCGCCGATTTGTTCTGCGGCAGCAACCATATTTTCACCAGCACGTTTTTTTACATCAAGCATTACTACATCTCGCGCTACAACGTCTTTTGCAAACTTACGTGCATAAGTTGTTTTGTCTTCTTCTTTGAAAGTTATATCAGCAATATCTCTTAAATAAACAGGTCCATCAATAGATTTTACTACAAAGTCATTTAGTTGTTTTGGATCTGAAATTTCACCCAAGATTCTAATGGTACGTCTTTGTCCTGAAGAAATCATGTTTCCCGCAGAAATGGTAACGTTTCCATTGGAAATTGCGTTACGGACATCATCAAAATTTACTTTTGCTGCCATCATTTTGTACACATCAACCGCAACTTCTATTTCTTTTTCTTGCGCACCACGAATGTCAACTTGTTTAATTTCAGTTAAATCTTCAATATCATCTTGAAGCGTTTCTGCAAATTCTTTTAATTTTTCAACAGGATAATCGCCTGATATATTGATGTTTAGAATTGGTTGTTCTTCCGAAAGATTCAGATTGAAAATATTCGGTTCCACTTTTGCGCCGTTAAATGTTGGCCAATCTTCGCTACCTTTTTCGACATCTACTTCGTCTTGAACTTTTACTTTGGCAGATTCTACACTGATTTTTTCATCAAATTCAACGACAATAATTCCATAATCTTCCTGTGATGTTGAGGTAACTTTTACAACGCCACTCACATTTTTGAGTCGATCTTCTAACGGATCAACAATTAATTTTTCAACATCTTCTGCTGTATTTCCTCTATAAATGGTACTTACGTAGATTTTAGTCTCAATTACTTCAGGAAAATTTTCTCTAGGCATACTGAAATACGCAGAGATTCCTAAAACGAGAATTAAGCCCATTACGATGTAGATAATAGTTTTATTATCAATCGCCCAAGAAGACATAAAGAACTCTTTATTTGTTTTTTTATTCGCCATTTGGTTGTAGACTTTAGTTGTTAGTTATGATCTTGATTTCTTGACCATCTTTTACACTTCGGGCACCTTCTTTAATAACGGCGTCACCATCGTTTAATCCATTTGTGATTTCGATAAAATCACCTTGCGTTTTTCCTGTTTGTACAATGACACGTTTTGCAATTGCATTTTTCTCTTTAATGTCTTTAGCGATATATACATATTGTTCGCCTTCTGCATTTTCAGAAATGATACTTTGCGGAATTAAAATAGCGTTAGCACTTGTATAATCATTGATTTTTAGCTTCGCTGTCAAGTTTGGCTTGATGTTTCCTTCTTTATTTGGTACACCAATTTCTATTTTGAATGTGCGATTGTTAGGATCAATGAAATCGCTTGCTTGACGAATTTTGGCTTCCATTGTTTTCCCCAAAACTGGGAAATGTACTTCTACCTTTTTTCCTTTTGTAACACTTGTTATATATTGCTCAGGAATCACAGCTTCAATATACATGTCACGTAAATTTACAATACGAATAATTTGCGATTGTCCTGCGCTAACTACCGAACCTTGCTCCGTAATTACATCATCTACCACACCAGGAAAAGGAGCTCTAACGGCTGTTTTTCCTAATTGCGTTTTTAGTTGATTTACGGCTTGTTGTTGTGCTTCGTACGCAGATTTTGTTTGTAAAAACTGAAGTTCAGACCCAATTTTTTGATCCCATAATCTTTTTTGGCGTTCGTACGTTGTTTTTGCTAAGTCCGCTTGAATTTGTATTTGTGCCAATTGCTGACTCATTCCGCCATCATCGATTCTTGCTAAAATTTGTCCTTTTGAAACGCGTTGTCCTTCTTTCACAAAAACTTGGGTTAAAATTCCAGACATTTCAGGAGTAATGACAATATTCTTTTTAGTATCTACATTTCCTTGTAATTCTAAATAGTGATTAAATATGGTGTCCTTTGCAGTAAATACTGTAATTAAGGTGTGTTTTTCTTTTGGATTGACTTCTTCAATAGCATCCGAAAGTTTTTTAATTTTAGCATCAAGTTCTGTCTTTTCAACTTTCAATGCGTCTCTTTTTTCCGTGATTGCTTCAATATTTTTTTCTGAGATCAATGTGTCTACATCTTTCTTAGTTCCGCCACCGCAAGAAGCTAATAGAAGCACGATAGGAAGAATTAGTGTATTTATTTTTTTCATTAGGATTTATTTTTCTTTGTTAGTTGTTTAGTGTGTTAGTTGTTTAGTTTCTGAGTAGATGAGCATTGAACTCAACTACTAAAATACCCATCAACTCAATCGACTTCATTCAAAATAGTCTCCAATTCAGCTTTCTTATTAATAACATCAAGCATTGCTTGCAAATATTCTTGTTGTGCCGAATATAATTGTGTTTGTGCTTGGCGTAATTCAAAACTTGAAGAAACACCTTCAAAAAACTTCACTTGATTTTTCTTTTCAATTCGTTCCGAAAGTCCCAAATTTTTCTTTGCAGTTTCGTATTCTTCAATCGCTAATTGATAATCACTTTTTGCAGCAGCTACTTGTAATTTTAACTGTTGTTCTGTTTCTAATAAATCATCTTTCGCTATTTCTAAATTGATTTTTGCACGTTGTGTCGAAGCGCTTCTTTTCATGGAACTGAAAATCGGAACATTTAAGCTTACGCCTAATAAAGACGATCCAAACCATTTTTGTTCTCTTTGCAAGAATCCGAAAGAATCGTTATTTCCGGTATATCCGAAATTAACAAATGAACTCAAAGATGGCAATGCTTTGCTTTTTTCTAACTTTAACTGCAATACTTTAGCTTGCGTATCATTTGCTGCAATTCTATAATCCAAATTATTTGTCACATCATCTTCTAGTAATAACAAAGAAGGCACAATATTCAAAGCTGTCAATGCTTGAAGCGAATCAGTAAGTATTGTATTCTGATTTAGGTCAATTCCTAACGTGATATTTAGCATTTTATATGACAAATCGCGTAAACGCTTTACATTTCGTAAATTACTTTCAATGCTAGACAGTGTAATTTCAAGCTGTTCAACATCTTCTTCTTCTGTCAATCCATTTTCGTAGATTTTTCTAGTTTCATTCAAGTTTTTCTCAAGTGTTGCCAAATTGCGTTCTAAAATCGCGAGGCTTTCCTCAGAAAGTAGCACATTTCCGTAGGCATTAATAACCGCTTTTCGAACTTGTAAATCTGTTTTATCTTTAGCGTTTTTAGAAATTTCTAAGAATACTTTCGCTGCTTGCAATCCTACTAAATACGAACCATCAAAAATAAGTTGGTTCAACGTCACGGTTGCATTTAGGGTTTGTTTTGTGCCAAATCTAACAGGGACAAAAGTTCCTTCTTCTTGTCCTACAATTTCACCAGGAAGTAACGAAACTTGTTGTTTTATCCAGTTTTGATAATCAATTGCACCATTAATTTGAGGCAATCCAGTCGCTGTAAATTCCCATTTTTCTTTTTCAGCAGCTTCAATACTTCGGACAGCATTTTTGGCAGTTCTGTTGTTTTCAAGTGCAAAAGCAATCGCTTCATCCAAAGAGAAATTTTTGGGAGCTTCTGTATCTTCTTGAGAAAATCCCAAGCTTAGAAAACATAAACTAAAGATAAATATTAGTCTATTTCGCATATTATAATGATTGATTAGTGGTTATAAATTTTTGTAATGTTTCTAGTCCTTTAGCTGTACAAATTCCACGAATGTGGTATTCTAAAAAATATTCCATAATGGTATTCATAGAAAATTCTTTAAGTGGGAATAATTCGTTGTCTTTAATTCCAATTACACCATTGAAATAGATTCTTGAAATAAAGTCTATGTTAATAGAATCTCTATAAACTCCTGAATTTACGCCGCGTAACAAATTATCCTTCACACAATCTTGCATCACATCATATTGCTTCTTTTTTAAGGTTGAATAGATTTTTGGATAATATTTTTGCAGTTGATATTGTGGAGAAGACTTTTCATCTTTCAAATGCTCCATTACAAAGCGTTTAATCTCGTATAATTCCTCAATGGAGTTCTTTTGTGCGGCAGAAATCAAGTCAATACCTTCACTAATTATACAAAACAAAGAAGAAGTTACTTCATTTACCAAATCTGTTTTGTTGCTAAAATGTGTATAGATGGTTTTTTTAGAAATCCCCATTTCATTAGCAATATCGTCCATAGTGACACTCTTAAAACCTAAGTTTAAGAATAATTCTGTCGCTGTTATTTTGATTTTTTCTTTCATAAATTGAGTGCAAATGTACTTCGGAAACTTTAAAAACCAAAAAAGTTTCCAAAGTTTTTACATTTATTTAACAATTGATTTCTATTTGCATAAATTGGAAATATGGTATTTTAGCAGAAATTTTCAATTAAATGACACACATTGCTCAATACAGAGAGACTTTTATAAAATATTTAGAAGAAAAGATTATAATTAATGAACCTAAAAATTTATACGAGCCAATCATTTACATTCTGCAACTTGGCGGAAAGCGATTGCGACCAGTATTGACATTAATGACTGCCGAAATTTTTGGAACTTCTCACAAAGAAGCTTTAAATGCAGCGTTGGCTGTGGAGGTTTTTCATAACTTTTCGTTAGTTCACGATGATATTATGGACGATGCGCCTTTGCGAAGAGGAAAAGTAACAGTTCACGAAAAATGGGACATAAATACAGGAATTTTATCAGGTGATGCAATGTTGATTTTGGCATATCAATTATTTGAAAATTACGATGGAGCAACGTTTAGAGCTTTGGCAGAATTGTTCAGTAAAACGGCAATAGAAGTATGTGAAGGACAACAATATGACATTGATTTTGAAACTAGAAACGATGTTACGATCCCTGAATATTTGAAAATGATTGAATACAAAACAGCAGTTTTAGTTGGTGCTGCGATGAAAATGGGCGCGTTGGTGGCAAAAGCAAGCGAAAAAGATGCGCAAGGTATTTATGATTTTGGTCGCTATTTAGGATTGGCATTTCAATTACAAGACGATTATTTAGACGCATATGGCGATCCAGAAACCTTTGGAAAGCAAGTTGGCGGCGATATTATTGAAAACAAAAAAACATATCTCTACCTAAAAGCATTAAAAAATAGTTCGGAAGAAAACCGCGAAAAATTAATCCAATTATTCTCCGAACAACCAGAAGATGCAACGGAGAAAATAAATGCTGTCATGGAAATTTTTAACGAAAGTAAAGCTCCAGAAGCGATCAAAACTGCGATTGAAGATTATACTTCCAAAGCATTCAAATTATTACAAACGCTTAATATTGGCGACACAGAAAAGCAATCTCTCAAATCCTTCGGTGCGCAATTGATGAATAGAACGGTTTAGAAATCAGTATTCTTCATGAATGTAATTCATTTAATTTCAATTAATTAGATGTGAAAAACCTCTTTTTTAAATTTTATTTTTAGATAAGACTAAAAATATATTTACTTATATCATAATTATAAATATCTTTGTAGTCTAAAAATAAAATGAGATGACACTCTCTGAAGAAAATTATCTAAAAGCAATCTATCACATATGTAATCACAAAGAAGGTGGCGTAAGTACAAATTCTATTGCTGAAAAAATGGATACCAAGGCTTCATCGGCTACGGACATGATTAAAAAACTTTCAGAAAAAGGTTTGGTAGATTATAAACGCTACAAAGGAACTGCACTTACAGAAGAAGGAAAATTAGTCGCTTCTAATATTGTTAGAAAACATCGCTTGTGGGAAGTTTTTTTAGTTGAAAAACTCAACTTCACTTGGGACGAAGTGCATGATGTTGCAGAACAATTAGAACACATAAAATCTGAAAAACTCACGAATCAATTAGATGCTTTTTTAGGTTTTCCAACGCGCGATCCGCATGGAGATCCAATTCCTGATAAAGACGGAAATATCAAAACAGTTGCTGATACACTATTATCAACATTACAAAAAGATGACAAAGGAATTATTGTTGGTGTAAAAGATTCTTCTTCTTCATTCCTTAAATATTTAGACAAACAAGAAATTGCTCTGGGAAAAAAAATAAAAGTCATGGAAATGGAACCATTTGATAATTCCATGAAAATAAAAATAAAAAAACAGGAAATTACTATATCAAGTCAAATTGCAAATAATATTTATGTCAAAAAGAGTACTTAAAATGAAGGATACGAGGAACTTAAATATAGTGATAGGAATACTATTTTTATTTATATGTACAACAATTCAAGCACAAAACAATTCAGATGAAAACATAAAAGATTATGGTGTTATTGTAACAGATAGACCAGATCAAACCGAATCGCCAACGTTGGTTCCAAAAGGATTATTACAAGTAGAAACTGGTTTTATGTATGAAGAAATTACTACTGACAATATAGAAAGTAATACAACAACATTCAATACAATGTTACTGCGTTACGGATTATTAGACAATTTAGAATTACGGTTAGGATTGGACATTGCTGGAACAAAAAACAGCGCGCGAAACAGTAATTTTGAAGACAAATTTAGCGGATTAAGTCCTTTATATGTAGGTTTTAAAATTGGAATCACAGAAGAAAAAGGCGCGTTGCCAGAAATAGGATTTTTAGGAGGCGCATTTTTGCCATTTACAGCGGCAACCAAATATAAACCTGAAAATACAGGTGGCGATTTTAGATTTTCATTTGCACATACGCTTAGTGAAAACTGGAGTTTCTCGTACAATCTTGGAGCAGCTTGGGATGGAAATTCATCAAACGTTTCGTATGTATACACAACGGTTTTAGGGCATAGTATTACAGAAAAAATTGGTTGTTATTTAGAATTCTATGGCGATTTCCCTGAAAGTGATCGAGCAAATCATTTAATAGATGGCGGATTTACCTATTTAGTATCAAACAACATACAATTAGATTTGTCTGGCGGAACAGGAATCAACACAGATCAAGATTTTTTTATAAGTACAGGAATTAGTTTTAGATTGCCAAAATAGATTATAAATGCTAAATGTTGAATTTTAAATAAAAAAGAATTTTTTTTGACATAGAACATAGAACATAGAACATAGAACATAGAACATAGAACAAATCAACAAACACAGAATCAACAAACAAAAAAAATGAAAAAACACCTATACATACTCATCGCTATACTCACAATCATAAGCTGTAAAACAGAAGTCAAAGAACGTAATGGAAAACTAAAAATCGTTACGACAACCACGATGATTACTGATATGGTTGAAAATATTGGTGGCGATAAAGTTGAAGTTCAAGGTTTAATGGGAAGTGGCGTTGATCCGCATTTATACAAAGCGAGTGAAGGCGATGTAAGCAAACTTTTTAACGCAGATGTTATTATTTATAGCGGATTGCACTTAGAAGGAAAATTAGAAGATATTTTTGAAAAAATGCGCAAGCAACAAAAGAAAACCATTGCAGTTTCGGATGCGATTGACAAAAGCGGATTGATAAGTTCGGAATACTTTGCTTCTAGCTACGATCCGCACATTTGGTTTCACATTGGCTATTGGAAACAAGCAACACAATTTGTGATTGACGAACTCAAAAAAATAGATCCAAAAAACGCAGAAAGTTTTGAAAAAAACGGACAAGAATACATTGCGAAATTAGAGGTATTAGCAACAGAAATTAAAGCAATAATTGAAACATTACCAATAGAAAAACGAATCTTAGTTACGGCACACGATGCATTTAATTACTTCGGAAAATTGCATAACTTTGAAGTAGTTGGTTTGCAAGGACTATCAACAGCGACGGAAGCTGGTGTGCAAGATGTGCAGAAATTGGCAAATTTTATTATTGAAAAAAAGGTAAAAGCCATATTTGTAGAAAGTTCAGTGCCAAAACGTACCATAGAAGCGTTGCAAGCAGCTGTAAAATCTAAAGGACATGAAGTTGCTATTGGTGGAACCTTATATTCAGACGCACTTGGAAATGCAGGAACTGTGGAAGGAACGTATATTGGAATGTATCAATATAATGTGAAAACGATTGTGAATGCACTTAAGTAATTATGAATGATAAATGTTGAATTTTAAATTGAAAAGCCTTTTATCGAATAAACAAATTAGTGAAAAGTTAAAAGTTAAAAGTTGAAAGTTGAAAGTGAAAAGTGGAAAGTGAAGAGTTAAGAGTGAAAAGTGAAAAGTTTCACAGAAATAACAAATCAACACTTCGACTCCGCTCAGTGTAAACAAATTAACAAAAAGACGAATAACGAATAAACAAATCAACAAAAACCCAAAAGCAAAGCGATCCAAAACCCAAAACCTAAGAAATGAAACAAAAATACGCCATCACAGTTGATGATCTTACAGTTGCATACAACTACAAACCAGTACTTTGGGATATTGATTTAATGATTCCTGAAAGTGTATTAATGTGTATTGTAGGGCCAAATGGCGCAGGAAAATCTACGTTAATAAAAGCAATCTTGGGAATTATAAAACCGATTGCAGGAACAGTTTCTATCTTCGGGAAACCGTATGAAAAACAACGTTCGTTAGTTGCGTATGTTCCACAAAAAGGAAGTGTAGATTGGGATTTTCCAACAACTGCGTTAGATGTTGTCATGATGGGAACATACGGAAGCCTCGGTTGGATAAAGCGTCCTGGACAAAAAGAAAAAAAAGCAGCCTTAGAAGCGTTGGAAAAAGTAGGAATGTTGCCGTTTAAAAGTAGACAAATCAGTCAACTTTCGGGCGGACAACAACAACGAATTTTCTTAGCGAGAGCGTTGGTGCAAGATGCTTCCATCTATTTTATGGACGAACCTTTTCAGGGAGTTGATGCAACTACGGAAAAAGCGATTATCAACATTCTCAAGGAATTACGAAAAGCAGGAAAAACAGTTGTTGTGGTACATCACGATTTACAAACTGTTCCTGAATATTTTGATTGGGTAACTTTTTTAAACGTAAAAAAAATAGCAACAGGTCCAGTAAAAGATATTTTTAATGATGATAATTTGACTAAAACCTACGGAATCAATTACAAAGTAAGTGTTCAAGAATAATTTCAGTATATGAAAACAAAAACAATCTTTCTAGTACTATTTATAAGCTTTTATTCGCTTTCAGGTTTCTCGCAAACGGATATGAAAGTAGAAGAAGAAAAAGTGATTACAATCTTGCAAAAATTGCGTTCTAATGATCCAGAAATGGACTTGGAAGAAGTTGTAATTCAATTTGAAACCACACTGAAAACACTACTTTCCAACAAAGAAAGCTGGAATTATTCATTTGCCAAACTTTCTGAACTTATTCGTATAACTATTTCAAAAGATAAAAAAATAAGAACTTTTGGCTGGGACAATCGCATGGGCGGAAGTTGGCATATGCTCAAAACGTTGGTTCAACACAAAACCACCAATGGAGTCGCTGTTTTTTCTTTTCAAGAAGAAAGTGAAGAAATGGATTATGACGATGAAGAAGTCTTCAGAGATGTTGTCATTATTGAAATTTATCAACTTAAAAAAGGCTATTTATTAGAAGGTTGGGGAACGCATGGAAGTGGACATGAGCATAAAATTTTAGCCTATTACGAGTTTGAAAATGATACATTACAACGAAAATCTGCTTTTGAAAAAGGAGCGAATTATTATGTGCTTGAAATTTCGCGGCGATACGAATTTGAGTTAGAAATAAACACGAAAACACAGGAAATCTCACACAATGAATTTGTTTGGGATGAAGAAAAGGAATTTTACAAACCGACAGGGAAAAAATGTATACTGACTTTTAACGGAAAAATATTTAAACAATAAAACAATCAGGGCAAATAATATTAGCTATGGTTTGAAGTTACTAAAAATAAAAAAAGCAATATATAAAAGGACATGAAAAAAGATCAAATTTATATCAATCATTGGCTACAATTAAAACCATATACCAACGAAACCAATATTGATCTCTATTATTTAAATATTTGTAATACTATTTATGCTAAAATAGATATTGGAGAAAAAATAGTTCTGCTCAGTTATATAAGCCAAGATGATCTTAAAATGCTCACTTGTTTTATAGTGTCTTATTTTGAAGATGTTATTAGTAAAATAGGCTTTTGGGAAACCTTTCAACAACAATATAAAAGTCAGAATAACAAACAGTTACCTTTTTATGCAATTGCAAATCAGGACTATAATGAAGGAGATATTAATATTCAAGATATTTCTTTTTTAATTTGGTATTATATCAATACAATTCAAAAAGAGCATTCTATTAGTCCTTTTAATAAATTTATTTTAGATATTTCTTTATCTGCAATGGAAGTTTTTGAAGAAGAATATGAATATGTGCCAGAAAACGATAAGCTAAAAACATGCTATACATTAGCTAAAAATGTTGATTTTTATGATGTTAGAGAATTTATTCAAAAAGTTATTTTTAGTGGGTTTCTTTTTTATCCTGATATCAATCAAAGACACGATTTAGAATTAGAAGAACTATTACTTGAAAAGAAAGATGAAGAAGAATACATGAAATTAAGCTACATTAGAGAGTTCAGAGAAACTTATACATTTAACAAAAAGAGCTCTTTATTAGCAATGAGTGCTTCAGAATGGGGTTATCATTTTCTGAAAAATACACATCAAAAAACGCAAGGCGCTGAAACCATTTCAAAAAGAGTAGTTGGCTTTTTTCTTTATAAAAATCAAGATAAAAACCTTATATATTTAGAGCATATTGCTTCTGGAAAATCTTTTGAATTAACTAAAAAATCTTTTGATGATTACAACAATTTAAAAGAAGACGAAATATTATACATAGGTTTAGTAAAATGGGAAGGTTATTGGTGGTTTTCTGGTAATTATTATAAACAAGAGTTTAATGCTGATTTAATTTTGGATCAAAAAAATTCAGCAGTAGATAGAGCTTCTGTAAATTTCTTGAATCCTACTGAATACACACAATCTTTTTTAGAAGATCAAAAAAAGACATTTTTAAAACTTAATAAAGGAAGTCTTACAATTACTTTACCTGAAAATAAAGTGGATGATTTTATACAGTCTTTCATAACGCATCATAATGATACTTTAAAACTATCCAAAGAAGAAATTAAGGAATCCGAAGAAAGAATCAAAAAAGAAGGTTTTTTTCATGAAGAATTTTCAAACCAAGAAGAAGATCAAAATTTCATCGATGTAAATGAAAAAGTAGTATTATTTTTCAATCCTTCAAGTGGAATAGAAATATTTTATGGGCTAGAAACTATTTTTCCAAATGAAACACACAATTCTAACCTTCTTGAAATTACAAAAAGTGATATAATAAGCTTGCTTTTTAGTCCAGAATATTCTCCTGAGTTGATTCATTATTTTATAAAAAAATTCAAAAATAAAGTGTCTATTTTAAAAGAATCTCCACTAAAGGAATATATAGCGGAATTAGACTTTTTATTGCAATTCAGTAAAATCAATCATTATGAAGAGCAAAATAGAATAACATTTATAGGTAATTCATAAATGGACATTCAAGAATACATATCGCTTGTTTTTGAAGATTATACCTTACGTACCATAACGCTTGGAACGGCAATATTGGGTGCAATTTGCGGAATGTTGGGAAGTTTTGCAGTATTACGAAAGCAAAGTTTATTAGGTGACGCAATTTCGCATGCAGCCTTACCAGGAATTGCTATTGCATTCTTAATTATGGGCGCAAAAGACAACAATACGCTATTAATTGGCGCTTTAATTAGTGGATTAATTGGAACATTTTGGATTCGCGGAATTACGAAAAACACACACTTAAAATCGGATACTGCACTTGGTTTAACACTTTCCTTATTCTTTGGTTTTGGAATGTTATTATTAACTTTTATTCAAAAACAACCGAATGCCAGTCAAGCAGGATTGGACAAATATTTATTTGGGCAAGCCGCAACATTACTAGAAAAAGATGTTTGGCTCATGGCAATTGTTGCAGGAGTTTGTTTAGTCATTTTATTATTATTTTGGAAAGAATTTAAAATCTTACTTTTTGATGCCGATTATACCAAAACACTCGGTTTCAACACAACATTTATTGACATTTTAATCACAACATTTATTGTAATTACCATTGTTTTAGGATTGCAAACCGTTGGAGTTGTATTAATGAGCGCGATGTTATTAGCGCCAGCCGCCGCCGCACGACAATGGACAAATAGCTTAGGAATTATGGTGATTTTGGCAGCAATCTTCGGAGCATTTTCAGGAGTTGTTGGCACCGGAATTAGCGCAAGTCAAAGTAATTTACCAACAGGTCCAGTCATTGTATTAGTTGCAGCAAGTATTGTATTATTTTCGTTTATTTTCTCGCCAAACAGAGGATTATTATTCAGAGAAATTCGATTCCGAAAAAACAGAAATAACATCAAAATGCAAAAAACGTTGGCATTTATGTACGGAATTGCCAAAAATCATGAAAATATCTCGCATCCACATATGATTAATATATTAAATGGTTTTCAAGGGTTTTCTAAAAAATCATTACAGGAATTGGTCGATTTGAATTATGTAAAAATCAAAGGAAAAAAATGGTCTATGACGCAACAAGGATTTGAAACTGCGGCAAATTTATACGATCAACAAATAAGAAATACGCATGAATAGCGCGCAAATTATCATCCAAATTATCGTGGCGCTCGTAGCAGTTGCCTGTGCCATTCCAGGGACATTCTTGGTATTGCGGAAAATGTCGTTGATAAGCGACGCAATTAGTCATTCCATCTTATTAGGAATTGTAATTGGTTTTTTTATTGTGAAAGATACTTCTTCGCCTTTATTAATTGTTTTAGCTGCTTTAACTGGTGTTATCACAGTAATGTTGGTGGAGTTTATCCAGAAAACTGGCTTGGTAAAAGAAGATACAGCAATCGGGCTCGTATTTCCAGCACTATTCAGTATTGGAGTTATCTTAATTGCCAAAAACGCAAATGATGTACATTTAGATATCGATTCGGTAATGGTTGGCGATTTAAGTTTTGCACCTTTTGATCCGTTATTAATTAATTGCACCGAAGGAATTGCCGATTCATGCATCAATCTTGGCCCAAAAGCCATTTGGGTTATTGGAACAATTTTGTTGATTACGTTAGTCTTACTCTTTTTGTTTTTCAAAGAACTAAAAGTAAGCACATTTGACGCAGGTTTGGCGGCTGCACTTGGTTTCTCGCCAATTATAATGCATTACGGACTCATGACAGTTTCGTCAATTACCATTGTTGGCGCGTTTGATGCAGTTGGGCCAATATTAGTCGTCGCGCTCATGATTGCGCCCGCGGCAACCGCCTATTTATTTACCAAAGACTTAAAGAAAATGCTATTGCTTTCTTGCTTTTTTGGTGTGTTTGCGGCAATTTCAGGCTATTGGTTAGCACATATGTTAGATGCTTCTATTTCGGGTTCTATGACAACGGTTTTAGCAGTTTTGTTTTTGCTTGTATATGAACCAATAATTACTTCAATTGTGGTGAGTTTTATTGCAGGAACAAGCATTATATTTCATCAATATTTAGGAAAAACTACAGATGGTTTGGAACACTTACTTTTATGGCAGAAGCTAAAAGCTATTTTTTCACAATTTACTTTTTTAGATTATGTATATATTTTTGGAATTACGGCAATCCTAACAACATTTTTAATTTATATTTTACCCAAAAGAGGTGTTATTTTTGGCTACTACAAAGTGAGACAACAGAAAACTGAAATCATGTTGTTGGTCTTTTTATTACACATTCGCAATCATACAGAAGAAAGCGAACGTCATGTAAAACACTTAAACGAACACATTAATTGGCAACGCATCCGATCAAAATCAATTGTGGAATTGGCTCAAAAAAATAATATGATTACGATAACGGATCAAATCATTTCGTTAACGGCAAAAGGAGAAGATTTCACTGAAAAAGCCATCGATTATATCATTACAAATAAAGATACTGAAATTGAAGGAATGAAAGATGATTTCTTCTTGTTCAGAGGATAACTTCAGCCAGCATTAGAAGATAAATAAAGCATAAGCAAACACACATTCCGTCAATGACACTTATGTGTCGTTTAAATAACGACGATCAAACGTTAGTAAATTGAAAAACAGTACTTTAAACAATTGAAAATTACCGTTCATCTATTAAATTGATATGTTTAACGATTCGTTACGTACATTAATCTAAATAAAATTTAAAATTTTGAGAATCAATGTATCTTTACTTTGAGTAATTTTAAATATTAGTCTTCTATTGATTTGCTTAAAGTCAACTAGAAACTACAAAAAAAGAGAACGAGGCTTAGCGTTCTCTTTTTTTATGCTTTTATTTTCCCTTCTGAATCAAGAATTTTATCAAAAATGATCCTATTATAAATACGGCAACTTGCAGTACTAATAGTAGCAAACCAACTCCAAACACTACTTTTTGTATCGCAATAAATAGAAATAACGCCAAGAAATACAGCATTCCACCTTTTAGATTGGACATGAATACTGCAGGATTATCTTTGTAGTCAAAGTAATAACCAACACCAATTAAAAGTATAGGAGCGAAAAAGAGTAAAGAAATTGACATGCTATAAATTTAGTATTCTTTTTTGATCTTGAATGCAAAACCGATAAAAATTTGTTAAACAGACTACCTAAAAACTTCTGCTATACTAAATTTGTTAATTCATACATTAAAACAAAAACAATGAAAAAAATTACACTTTTGGTATGCATTCTTATGGCTATGTTTGTAAATGCGCAAGATGACGCAACTACTTCTGACAAACTAACGTTTGCGAAAGGAACTCAATTAATAAACGGAAGTATTACTTTGAATATTGGCAATTCTGATGTTGAAGGAACTACACAAACACAAGAAAGTAAAAATTTCGGATTCAGCATTAGTCCGTCATATGCATATGCTATTAGCGAAGATTTCTTTTTAGGACTCGGATTGGGTTATGGCTACAACTCAAGAGAAAATGAGCTTAATGGAGTTACTGATAGTGAAACCAAAGCAAGTTCATATAACATATTTCCATATGTACGTTATTACAAAGGAATTGGAAAAAAATTAGCGTTTTATATCCAAGGAGAAGCGCGATATTCGTATACGAATTTTGAGTTTAACGGCGTAGATGGCAGTACATCAAATAGATTTTTTATTGGTGTACGACCAGGAATTACTTGGATGTTGAACAAAAATTTAGGATTAGAAACGTCCATTGGAGCTTTAGGATATACAACAGATAAAGTTGAAAACGAAACGACAGGAACAGATGTTAAAACGAATAACATTAACTTCTCTTTAAACTCATCTAACTTACTTTTCGGATTGAGTTATTATTTCTAGAAGAATAAAAAATAAATTAACAACCGCAATCGTCTTTTCCACACGCTTTTGCGGTTTTCTTTTTCCAGAAGAATTTTTTAATAATAAAACCAACTGCGATACTAAACGTAATGCCAACTAATATTCCTTGAATCATAGTTCTATTTTAATAATTGATACGCTATTAATCCTGCTACATACGCAATAGCTGTCATTCCAAATAACTGAACCATTGGCCATTTCCAGCCGTTGGTTTCCCGTTTTACAATGGCTAACGTACTCATACATTGCATCGCAAACGCATAAAATAATAGTAATGATATTCCTGAAGCAAACGTAAATACTTTTTTGCCTGAACTCGCATGTACTTCCGATTCCATTTTTGCTTTAATCGTATTTGCTTCTTCGTCATCGCCTTCGCTTCCTACGCTGTAAATTGTTGCCAACGTTCCTATAAACACTTCACGCGCGGCAAATGAACTTACTAAGGCAATTCCTATTTTCCAGTCGTATCCTAAAGGTTTTATCGCAGGTTCAATTGCTTTTCCGATAGTTCCTAACGCAGAATTTTCTAAACGCAATGCCGAAATTTCATCGTCAATAACTGCTTGTCTAAACTCAGGTGTTTTTTCAGCTATGGCTGAATTAATCTCTTGTGCAGTAATCGTTTTTCCTGCTTCTGAAGCTTCATCTGCTAAACTTTGCTTGAAGCGAATAACTTTATTGTTTAAAGATACTTCTTGAATCTCGTTGAAACCATTTTTGGAAACTGATTCCGTAATGATCGCATCTGCATTATCAAATTTTTCATTTACGCCAACGGACGCCAAAACCCATAATATAATTGAGATTGCTAAAATGATTTTTCCAGCTTCAAACACAAACGTTTTGGTCTTTTCAATTACTGTAAATGCTACATTTTTAAACAATGGAACTTTGTATTTTGGCATTTCTACAACAAAATAAGATTTACTTTCAATCTTTAATGTTTTGTGTAAAATGTATGCCGAAAGCAACGCCATCGCGAATCCGATAATGTATAAAGCCATCAACGTAATTCCTTGCCAATTAAAAATCCAAAATACGCGTTCACTCGGAATAACGAGCGCGATTAAAATTGCATATACAGGCAATCGAGCCGAACAGGTGATAAATGGCGTGACTAATATTGTGATTAAACGTTCTTTCCAACTTTCAATGTTTCTGGTTGCCATAATTGCCGGAATTGCGCACGCAGCACCGGAAATTAAAGGAACAACACTTTTTCCGCTTAAGCCGAATCGGCGCATTATTTTATCCATCAAAAAGACAACTCGACTCATATAACCACTTTCTTCCAAAATGGCGATAAATAGAAATAGAAACGCAATTTGTGGAATAAAAATGACGATTCCGCCCAAACCTGCAATGATTCCTTCGGCGAGTAAATTGGTAAACATTCCTTCGGGTAAGGTTTCTTTTGTCCAATCTGCCAACGAGCCAAACGCACCATCAATGAATTCCATTGGCACCGAACTCCATTCAAAAATTACTTGAAAAATAAGTAATAATAAGACTCCAAAAATCACATATCCGAATATTTTGTGTGTAAAAATACGATCGAGTTTTGCTTGTAAATCAGATGCTTTTGAGCGATCAATTTTATACGATTTTTTAAGCGCTGCATTGATAAATTGATACCGAATAATGGTTTCGCGATGTTGTACTTTTTTGAGTTCTATTGCAGATAAAGACGTCAATAACTCAGGATGTGTAATCGTATTATTTTCAATTTTCCCCGCAGAAATACAACGTTCGGTTGAAAGTGAAGTATAACTAATAATCGCCTCTTTAAGATCGTCTATTCCTGTTTGAAGTTTAGAACTGATGACTATAATTTTGGTATTTAAATCTGCTTCTAATTGCGGAATATTTAATGAAATTCCTCTCGATTGCATTCTGTCCGCCATATTAATGACTAACAAAGTTGGAATTTCTAAATCTTTCACTTGCGTGAAAACTAACAAGTTACGCTTTAGTTGTTCTACATCAGTGACAACAACAGCAACATCTGGAGAAAACTCGTTCGTTGCATCATTTAACGTATCAATCGTGATTTTTTCATCTGCTGAGGAAGCGTTCAAACTGTACGTTCCTGGTAAATCTAAAATAGTGGCTTTTTGCGTTTTGGAAAGTTTGCAAATTCCAGTTTTCTTATCAACCGTAATTCCAGGGTAATTTCCAACTTTTTGGTTCAATCCTGTCAAATGGTTAAAAAGCGAAGTTTTTCCTGTATTTGGATTTCCTATTAACGCTACTTTTATCATTGCATCACTCATTAGCCAATAGGATTATACTATTTTTTCGATTAGAATTTCCTTTGCAGTATCTTTTCTAATTGCAATATTGCTACCATTAATCATTAAAAATAAAGGACCATTAAAAAGTGTGGTTTGAACCAACATGACTTCATTTCCGGGCAAACAACCCATTTCTATGAGTTTCAGCGGAATTGTATCGACAGGAAAATCAAGGATTATTGCTTTTTCTCCCTTTTTTAATTCTGCAACAGTCAACATTACGTTTATTTAGATTAAATTTAAAGAAGCAAATTTAAGATAAAAATTTTAGTTAGAAAACTTCCTTTTGGAAAAAGTTTAAATGAATTTATTTGTAAGATTTTTTTAAGATTTTGATGTCTCCCAGAAGTTCTTGAATCTCTTCATCGTTTGTGCCATCATAGGTTCCGCGAACTCTCTTTTCTTTATCAATCAATACAAAATTTTCGGTATGAATCATTCCGTAACCTTCTGTACCGTCAGATTTTACAGCCATATATGATTTACGTGCCAAATCGTAAATTTGTTTTCTATCGCCTGTGACCAAATTCCATTTTGCATCAATCACACCTTTTTCAATTGCATAGCGTTTTAGTTGTGCAACAGAATCAATTTCGGGAGTTACCGAATGTGATAATAACAGAATATCATCATCATCTAAAATTTCTTTTTGAATGAGCGCCATGTTTTTTGTCATCACAGGACAAATACTTTGACAGGTTGTAAAGAAAAAATCGGCTACATAAATTTTGTCTTTGTAGGTTTCTTGCGTAATAGTGTCACCATTTTGATTCACGAGTTTAAAATCTTTAATCGTATGATACTTTCTCACATGTTGTATAGAAGGATCAACTAATTCTGAATTAAAATCTTCGGGCTCATATACCTTAAGCATTCTTTCCTTTTTTAAAGCAAAGTAAAAAGTGATGAGAATGATTACTGATAAACAGCTCATTACAATCGTAAAAAGTCTGTATTTCTTAAAAAATGCTAACATTCAGGTTGTTTGACGTATTAATTTACCGTTCATCGATTTAATTCACGCACTTCATCGAAAAAACGCTGTACAAATTTACGATTTTTATTTTTGATTGTGAAAAAATCCTATATTGTTAGTCCCAAACCAAACTTAACTATGAAGAAAGCCATTTTAGCCATTGGTTTTTTGTGGACTTTTATTGCGTACAGTCAATCTGGTCAAGAACTAATTGATGTAGCACAAGGAGAACACAATAAGGCAGCACAATTACAAGATTTTCAAGCAAATCAACATACAGCTTCATACGATTTGTTATATCATAAACTTCAATTAGAAGTTGATCCCGCAAAACATTATATTAAAGGAGAAGTAACTACAGAATTTCGCGCTTTAGAAAATACAGACACCATCGTTTTTGATTTATCAGATAATTTACAAGTAGCTTCTATCACTACAGAAGAAGCAACCCTAAACTTCACACACGAAAACAACGAACTTACCATCACATTCGCAAAAGGTATTTGTGAAAACGCTACGGAGAAAGTAACTATTATATATGAAGGAACGCCAAATAAAAATGCAGGCGGCGACGGATTTGTAACAACAACACATAATAATACACCTTCTTTATATACGATGTCTGAACCTTACGGATCAAGAGATTGGTGGCCGTGTAAACAAGATTTAACAGATAAGATTGATCAAATTGATGTAATCATCACTGCTCCTAAAGCATACAAAGCTGTCTCTAATGGAATGGCAATATCAGAAGAAGAACATGGAGAAATGGTGACGACGCATTGGCAACACAACTACCCAATTCCTTCGTATTTAATTGGAATTGCGGTAACAGACTACGAAGTGTTTTCGCAAACAATAGAAAGAAATGGGCATAGTTTTGATATTGTAAATTATGTATATCCAGAATCGAAAGAAAAAGCAGAAGAATACACGAAAGTAACGGTTGATATTATGAATCTGTTTCAAGATTTATTTGGAGATTATCCTTTTAAAGATGAAAAATATGGTCATGCAGAGTTTGAATATGGTGGCGGAATGGAACATTCTACGATTTCGTTTATGGGGAATTTTAGCAGATCATTAATCGCGCACGAATTGGCACACCAATGGTTTGGAAATAAAGTAACGTGTGATTCTTGGAATGATATCTGGCTAAATGAAGGTTTTGCAACGTATTTATCAGGTTTGGTAGAGAATCATTTTGATGGCGAACAAGATTTTATCAACTGGAAACGTGGAAAAATTGCAGACATTACAACGTCAAGAAACGGTTCAGTTTATGTGCAAGATGAAAAATTAGATAATGTTGGGCGTATTTTTAGTTCTAGATTAAGTTACAACAAAGGCGCAATGGTAATTCATATGTTGCGTAAAAAATTAGGTGATGCAGCATTCTTTCAAGGAATTAGAAATTATTTGGATGATGAAGAATTAGCATACGGTTACGCAAATACAAGTCAATTACAAGCACATCTAGAAAACGAAAGCGGAGAAGATTTGAATGAATTTTTTAACGATTGGATTTACGGTGAAGGATATCCTTCGTATGATGTTGCTTGGTATCAGTCTGAAGAAAGTGAAGTTAGTATTAAAGTGAATCAAGAACAATCAAACAGAAAAGTTGATTACTTTGAAATGAATGTGCCATTTTTAGTAATCGGACAACAAGGAGAAGAAAAAATTATCACGTTAGATAATACATTCAACGGTCAAGAATTTACGATAGTAGTTGATTTTGAAATTGCAGAAATTATCATGGATTCAAAATTTGATTTAATCTCCAAAAACAACACCATTGGAATTGACATTGAGGCAGTTGCAGAATTAGAAATCAAGCCTTCTATCCAAAATTCATTGAACAAAACCACTTCAGTTACCGCCGGAAAATAATTCATATTTAGCAACGTATCCAAGTAAATAGACTAAAAACACAACTTCGGTGTGCAACCCTTTTTTAAGTAATCTTAAAAGCTTACTTTTGTGCGTTCTATAAACATTTTACATACAAATGGGATTATTTATTCAGATTATAATGTTTGTCCTTATCATATCAATTCTAGTGATTCTTCACGAATTGGGACACTTCATACCAGCCAAGCTTTTCAAAACAAAAGTTGAGAAATTTTACTTATTCTTTGATCCGTGGTTTTCTTTAGTTAAAAAGAAAGTTGGAGATACTGAATATGGAATTGGATGGCTTCCATTAGGTGGTTATGTGAAAATTGCTGGAATGATTGATGAAAGCATGGATAAAGAGCAAATGGATAAACCGCCAGAGCCGTGGGAATTCCGTTCAAAACCAGCTTGGCAACGTCTCATTATTATGTTAGGTGGCGTTATTGTAAATTTCTTATTAGCTTGGGTTATTTACATATCCTTATTTACATATTATGGAGAAACGTATATTCCAGTAGATCAAATTAAAGATGGTTTATATGTAGATGCAATCAGTGAGAAAATTGGTTTAAAAACAGGAGACAAAATCCTGATGATCGATGGTAATAAAGTCGAAAAATTAGATAGATATTTAAATATAGATCTTTTACTCGGCGATGAAGTAACGGTAATGCGTAACGGAAAACAGGTTACATTTCCATTAAGTGATGAAGGTAAAAAAGCAGCGTTAGACAGTCAAGGAAGAAACTTTGTAACCCCAAGATATGCAGCAATCATAGGAACTGTGAAAGACAGTACCAATGCAAAAAAAGCGGGACTTTTAGAAAAGGATGAAATTGTTGCTGTAAATGGTGATAGAATTCAATTTTGGGATGAATTTAGCACTAAAGTTGGCGCTAGTAAAAATAAAGAATTACAAATAACAGTAAACAGAGAAGGTAGAGAACTTACGTTACCTGTACTAGTTTCAGATAAATCTGTAATAGGAATTACATTAAATAATGACGAAGCAATAGGTCGTTTGGTAGTCACAAAAGAATACGGTTTTTTTGAAGCAATTCCTAGAGGTTTTGATGAAACAATAAATATATTAGTACGCCAAGTAAAGCAATTCAAACTAATTTTCAATCCTATTATTAAAGGATATACGAAAGTAAAAGGACCTATTGGAATTGTGGAAATGATGCCAACTACTTGGGATTGGCAGTTCTTTTGGGGATTCATGGCAATGTTTTCTGTATGGCTCGCATTTTTAAATATATTACCAATTCCTGCCTTAGATGGCGGACACGTAATGTTTTTACTATATGAAATGATTGTTGGAAAAGCACCATCGCAAAAAGTGATGGAAGTTGGTCAAATAGTAGGTTTTGTAATCATTATGAGTTTAATGGTAGTCATCTTCGGAAACGATATTTGGAACTTATTCAAAGGTGGTTCTTAATAAGAAACAGAACAGAACAAAAAACTTTCTAAAAATTTAAAAGAAATATTTGTTCGAAATAAAAAATAGCATATATTTGCAACCGCAAAAAGCAATAACACTCCTCCTTAGCTCAGTTGGTTAGAGCATCTGACTGTTAATCAGAGGGTCCAAAGTTCGAGTCTTTGAGGAGGAGCAAAGCTTTTAAAAGCCACTAGAAATAGTGGCTTTTTTTATGGAGTAAATTGAAATGTAATATTAAATTTTTTGTGAATTAACAGCGTTGATTATTTCTGATAATCAGGACAACCATAACATCTTTTGGCTTCCGAATCAAATTGATATGTTAATGAAAGTTCATACACGCCACCAGTACGTCCAATTTGAGACGTATTAAAATCATACGAAATTCCAAATCTGAAGTTGGTGTATTGCATACCTGTAAATGCGTTCACAGACGTTAATACATGACTGTTTCCACTATTTTTAGAAGGATTTGTCACTAAGGTCGCTCCTAAAAAGAATCGTCCAACAGAAAGTGAAGTTCCTAAATCGAATCTATTAAAACGGCCTTGACTCATATAATTTCCTGTAACTAGCAATCGTGTTTCAAAAGGTAAGAAACGTACATCGATAAAATCGGTTACCAAAAATTCATATCCAGCACTAATAGAAAAAAATGTTTCTAACGGAGCATTTCCATTCGCAGCTAATGCAATATTTGGCCTATTTAAGTGCTTTGCAGAAATTCCAATCCACGCTTTTTCGGTATTAAACAAAAGTCCCGCAGAAATATCCCAAAAATTGACGTTTTCTTCTAACAATAACAAATCAATTGATGAAGTATTAATAAACCCAGTCTGAATATTAATTTGATCTTCCAGCACCAATCCTTGAAAGCCAAAGTTTTTCCGTCCGCGACCAACTTCTAAGCCTGGTCTAAAATACCAATCTTCACCTAACTGAATTTGATACGCATAATTGATATTAAATTGTGAAAACGAATAACTGCTTTGATTTTCGCGCTGACTTAAAAAGCTAACACCAAGACCACTATTTGCTTCTGGAAACCAAGTGCTTAGAAAAGCATAATTTGTATCAATTCTGAAGCCTAATGCAGGCCATTGCGTTCTGTGAACAATTCCGACATGTGTTGTTTCCATAAATCCTGCAAATCCAGGGTTTAAGGTTTGTGGCACCAAAAAGTATTGTGAAAATATTGGATCTTGTGCTTGCATTCTAGGCACAAAGCATAAACCAATAATAAAGATGCATAATTTTAATTTCATAGTGCGATTATAATATTAACGTAAGTGGTCCTTTTTCTTGAATAATAGACCCAAAAAATGTTTTAGCTGTAAATGTGTAATAGTAATTTCCGTTTTCTGCAAATTCTCCTTTAATTTTTCCGTCCCAACCTTGAATATCATCGCCAGTTTCAGAATAAATTAAACTTCCCCAAGTGTTATAAACGTTTAATTCCATGTTGTCTAAACCAATAAAAACAGGTCTAAAAAAATCATTCAATCCATCTTCATTTGGTGTAAAACCTGTTGGCATAATCAATTTATATCCTTTTTCAATAGCCAAACTAATAACTCTAGTATACACGCAACCTTCTGGAAAAGTTACGGTTTGTATTACTGTATAAACTCCAGGATTTGCATAGGAATGTATCGGATTTTCTTCATTAGAAAAATTTCCATCACCAAAATCCCATGAAACATTCAGATAATCGCCCGTGGTTGTATTGGTAAATTGAATTGGATCTATTTGTGAATAAATCCCGAAAGTTTGAAACGCGCTCGAAGTAGTACTAAAATCAGCATCGCTAAACTCAGGAATATCAACTTCAAACGTATAACTGTTTACACAACCAAGTGCGTCCGTAGCTTCTAAAATAACCAAACCGTTTTGTGTAGTTGTCATGACTTCATCGTTGACTCCAGAAACAGTTCCGCTAGACCAGTTTAAATCATATGGCGGAACGCCACCAGAAACTTGTGCTGTAAATTTTTGACTTGCTAAAAACGCATTACAATTAACAACGGTTTCTGTTTCAACATCAACAATAATCGGCGAAGGTCTTATAACATCATAACTTTCCGAAGCTTCACAACCATTTGCGTCAATAACAGTTACTACGTAAGTTCCAGGCGGAATAGCATCTAAATCTTCTGTAATTGCTCCATTAGACCAACTTATAGTAAAAGGTGCTGTTCCTCCTGTAATTAATAAATTAATTCCTCCAGAATTTGGATCGTCACAATCAAGTGCATTGGTAATATTTGCTGCTAACGTCAATTCAGAAGGTTCTAAAATTGTAAACGTTTCCGTGATGGTACACGGAGTTGCATCTACAATATTGATGGTATAAGTTCCTGGCCCAAGATTATTTCGTTCTACACCAGCATTTGGATCGTCTGTCCAAGCAAAATCTATCGGATTTTGTCCGCCTTGAAAGTTTAGCATGATGCTTCCATCATTCGCGCCAAAGCAAGAAATTTGTTCAACCACAGGATTAATCGTGAATATAGGCGGTTGCGCAATGGTAACTGTCACAGAAGCTGTACAATTATTTGAGTCGGTTATGGTAATAGTATAATTGCCAGCAGATAAATTTGTTTGACTCATTCCTGCGCCAAAATTGCTCCATTCAATGGTGTAAGAACCAGATCCGCCAGAAATATTAGTAATCGTAATAGAAGCATTATCGTCGCCAAAACATAAAATTTCAGTCGATTCAAAAGTAATGACAATTTCATCAGGTTGCGTTAAAATAACACTAAGTGTATCGTCACAACCATTCGCATCTGTTACGGTAAGATTGTACGTTCCGCCTTCTAAACTTGTTAAATTTTGATCTGTACTTGTAAAACTGTTTGGTCCTGTCCAAGCATAATTATATTCAAACACGCCAGGCGATGTTTCTGTTGGTGTTCCTCCTGAAGAAGCAACTTCTATTGCTCCTGAAGTTTCTCCAAAACAGGCAACATTTGTTTGACTCACTAAAGAAACCATCAATTCATTTGGTTCCGAAATTACAAACGATTGTGTAATTGGTCCACAATTATTGTCATCTGTGACTGTAAGTTCGTACGTTGCTGCTGTTAAGTTTGAAATATCTTCATCGGTAGAAAAAGGAGCTGCATTTCTTGTCCAACTATAACTATAATTTGGCGTTCCACCAGAAACTGTAATGGCTAATTCACCATCATTTTGACCAAAACAACTAATAGAATTTTCAGTATCAATAGTCAATAATAGTTCTAAAGGCTCTGTAATTGTATAGATTTCTGAAAAAGGGCAACCGCCTTCATCTTGAACCGTTAATGTATAATCGCCAGGCACAAGATTTGAAATAGAAGCAGCACTCGAAGTAAATCCCATTGGTCCTGTCCAGGAAATAATATAAGGTGTTCCTGTTGTAAATGGTACGCCGCCAGTAATGTTTGTTGTAATTGCACCAGTATTCGCACCAAAACATTCAATATTTGTAATTGTTACGTTTGCCGAAATAGCTGGATTTACGGTAACTTCTACTGTAAACGGAATTCCATTACAAATTCCAGCAGTTGGTGTTACGATATACGTTACAATGGCTGGCATTGTGGTTGTATTTGTTAAAACCTGACTGATATTGTTTTGCGGTGTTGTTTCGGCGCTTGCTCCTGTAATACTTCCCGCAGGCGAAATAGTTGGCGCAGTCCATGTATATGTTGTATTAGTTGGAACGATATCTCCATTCGTAGTATCTGGCGTACTAGTAAAGCTGTTTCCGCTACAAATAGTTAGTGTAAAATCACTAATACTTGGTGTTTCATTTACAATAATTTCAGCAGTATTTGAAATAATTTCAAGGCATCCGCCAGAAGAAAATGTGATGATGCAATAATAATAAGTCGTTCCAACCGAAGTTACACTTGGTGTATACGTATCAGTTGTTGCGCTTGCAATTATAGTTCCGGAAGTAGTATCGTCAACAGTATTAGAATACCATTGATAGGTTGGTGTTCCAACGCCGTTTGTATAACTTACAGTTAAATTAGTTACAGTTTCGCCAAAACACAATTCTTGCGATTGCGGTTGCGAATTGATAAGCGGCGCAGGATTTACGTTCACTTCTGAAGTATCACTTATTGCTGAACAATTTGGGTTTGCAGGTTGTGAAACGACACAATAATAATACAAGGTTCCTACAGTATTTGTTGGTGGAATATAGGAAGCGTTGGTTGCTCCTGCAATTGAAGTTCCGCCCGTAGTGCTATTTGTTGTATTGCTAAACCATTGGTATGAAAATGCTCCTAAACCTCCAGAAGCTTGCACTTCCAATGGTTGTGGTGTACTATTTTGACAAAGCGTTTGCGTAGTTATTGGTTGTACATCTACTACTGGAGATTCAACAACTATAATTTCTGCAACAGCACTTACAACATCACTACAACCACTTCCTGCAAACGATAATTCTACATAATAATAAAAATTTCCTAGTGTTGTAAATATTGGTGGTGTATAATCAGCATTTGTTGCTCCTGCAATTGAAGTTCCGCCTGTGTTACTATTTGTTGTATTGCTAAACCACTGGTACGAAACGGTTCCTGTTCCGTCAGTAAAAGCTACGGATAGCGGACTTACAATCGTACTATTTATACATAAACTTTGTGTTGGAGTTGGTTGCGAAGTAATAGTTGCATTTGGCGTTACGGTAACTTCGGCAACTTGCGAATTTATCACAGAACAACCGCCTGAAGCAAATGTGATTTCACAATAATAATATACAGTTCCTACGGTATCGGTTGGCGGAACATAATCAGCATTTGTTGCTCCTGCGATTGGAGTTCCACCAATATTACTATTTGTTGTATTACTAAACCATTGATATTGTGGCGAACCGCCAGAAGCAGCAACGCTTAGCGTATTTGGTGTTCCGTTTAGACACACCGTACTCGATTGTGGTTGTGTTGTAATTTCTGGCGCAGGATTTACCGTAATGGTAAATGATACAGGCGTTCCATCACATGTTCCAATAGATGGCGTTACCGTATATGTTACTGTACCAGATGAAGTATTTGTTGTTGAAATAACTTGCGCAGGAATTGTGTTAGATGTTCCCGAAGGTGTAAAACCGCTAATCCCTGCGGTTGCGTTTGCTGTCCATGAAAATGTTGTACTTGCTGCGGTTGCTGTTAAGTTGATAGCTGTTGTAGCTGTTCCTGAGCAAATATCTTGTGTTAAATCTGTATTTGTAATCACAGGTACTTCCTGAATAGTAAATGTTTCGGAGACAACTGCTGAATCACCACAATCATTGGTAACTTGAAGCGAAATGGTATAAGTTCCGGGCATTCCGTAATCAATAGTTCCTGGCGATTCCATATTTGATGAAGCTGGTGTTGCTCCCGGAAATAACCAACTATAGGTTACAGAACTCGTATCATCTGTACAATTGTTTATGGTTGCTGTTGGTGTAACAGACGTTGAGTTACAAACATCAGCAATCGGGTTTATACTTACTGTTGGTGGTTGTTTTACAATTACTTGTTGCGAATTGGTCACACTTCCACAAAAATTTGAACCTGTAAGTTGAATAGTATATGTTCCAGGCGTTACAAAATTAAATGAAGGGCTTGTTGAGGTTGCTGAAGTTCCATTGGTAAAACTCCATTGTTCAGGCGTTGTACCGCAAAAATCTGAAGCATACGTAACTTGCCATTGATATGTTGGTGGTTCACAACTGGTAGATTCATCCGTTGTATTTGTGGTTGTAATATCTAAAGGCGTACAACCTGAAGTTGCACTTAAATTAAATTGCGGAACCAAAGGTTCTTCTACACAAATAGTTTGCGAAAGTACGTCTGTGCCACATCTGTTTCCAACTGTTTGCGTGATTGTATACGTTCCTGCTTGTGTGAAATTTACACATAAAATATCTGAACCAGAAAGCCATAATGCAGGATCTGTAGAACCGAAATCATCTCCTAAACTTCCACTGCTTACGGTGAATGTATTTGGTGAAATCTCCCAAACAACATTTGGATTCGTTGTGCAATTATTGTCACTTCCATTGGTTGAATTTCCTGTGGATAAATCTTCAAAACATACCAGCGTATTAGTACAAGATGGTTCAGTAGGATATGTAAAATCTGCTTCGGGTTCGGATGAAACATAAATCGGCACAACTCCAACAGAAGAAGAACTACAAGGATTAGATGCTACAATATTTGCCGAAAACGAATTTGCATATGTATTACTTCCATCAGAACTTGTCGTATTACAAGATGACATTGTAAACATGTGTGTAATACTTGATGGCGGCGGATGATTATAAATTTGTGGCGCCGAACCGTCATTAAATGTAATTGTATACGTAGTTCCTGACGGATTATTAGCTGTTCCTGTAATTGGAAATGTGAGCGCATCCGTATTACAAATATCTGTGTTCCCAGGGTTTCCCAAAGAAACCGCAGGATTCGATCCTACAAAAACAGTATACGCTAGTATCGTGTCACAACCATTATTTCCTTGTATTGTATAGGTTAATGTATAAATCCCAACAGCATAATCATGCATTGTTGATGTCCAAGTTGCCGCTGTAAAATCAGGACTACCATCTCCCCAATTTATAGTATAATTCGTATTTAATGTCGACGCAGTAGAAGATGTATTGGTAAACGTAAATGTTGATGCCATATTATCACACACTCTAAATAAAGGCTCACCGCCAACAGCGCCTGTTCCTCCTAAGTTTGCATTAGGACTTTCTGTTATAGTAATTGTAACATTTCCTGATACTGCATTATCAGTTGCTGTTGCATCTTGTACAGATGTCAAGGTATACGTAAAAGTTCCGTTAGAATTGGTAGAAACTGGCAACATAGCTGTGTTTCCTGTAGAGGTAACGGTTTGTGGAGTTCCTGCATTCACAGTATATGTAAATGTATATGGAGCTGTTCCTGCCGAACCTGTAAATGTGATTACAGGTGAAGTTCCAAATTGACAAACAGTTGCATTTCCGCTAATAGTTGCATTTGGCATAACCGATGAGTAAGCGCTTTCTGAAACAAGCATTGAAGCACTATCTAGCTGTAGCGAAAAACAAACTAAAATTAATGCGAGTATGTGTTTTTTGAACATATGAATAACTATCTGATGTTTAATAAATTGTGTTTTCTTAAAGAGTAAAAGTATTAAAATTTTAACATATTATAAGTACTTAATATCTTTTTATAATGTGAGAAATAAGTTAATTAAATAATAATTTCGATTATAATTGCTAAATAATGAAATTGAATTCAGCTCACCTTATGGGTTTCCACAATTGAGAATGTTTTTTTGACTTTAATTTTACTCTGCTAAATTACACTACAATAAAATTTAGGACAACCGCATAATTAATGATATTTTTCTACAAGTTTCTAAGGATATAAACAACTCAATCTCGTTTTACGACACTTCAACAGAAAGTGATATTATTTTTAAAGGAATCGTTTCATATTTGAATCATCAATCAAAAAAAACGAACTTTTAAAAACAAGAATTATGACACCTTCAGAAGTTTTCTCAATCGTTGGTATGCTTGCGATGCCAATGTGGATTTTACTCATTTTTCTTCCCAAATGGAAAGTCACACGATTCTTTATCGATTACAAAATAATTCCAATAACATTGTCATTTATATATGCGATTTATATCATTAAAGCCTTACTAATTGGTGGTATGATGGACTTTGGAAGCCTAAAATCGGTAATGGCATTATTTACAGAAGAAAACGCAGTCTTGGCAGGTTGGGTTCATTATCTCGCGTTCGATTTATTAGTCGGAATGTGGATCATCAATCAAAATAAAGAATTAAAAATTCATCCAATTATCATTGCACCTTGCCTTTTTGGAACATTCATGTTAGGTCCTGTTGGATTTTTACTTTTTATGATCATGAGAACTATCAAACTTAAAAAAGCACAATCATGAAATATATAAAAGAAGTATTTCGTACGGTAAAAAAGAAAAGTCCAATTCTGTTTACAATCGTACTAATTCATCTACTTGGCGCACTAGTTTGTATTGGCGGATTATTCGTTGATGATAGAACATTATTCGGTATAAACGTTTGGATAAAACCTTTAAAATTTTGTATTTCAGGTGCAATTTACATTATGACGGTTGGTTTTTTGATGACAAAATATCCGTATTCAATAAAAAAGAAAAATATCTTAAATAACATTGTTTCTTGGACACTTATGTTCGAAATAGGAATCATTTTTTATCAAGCGGCGCGCGGTGTACGATCGCATTACAATCAAGAATCGTTATTTGACGGATTGCTTTTTGCTACAATGGGAATTTTAATCGGAATCAATGTTTTAATCATGATTTTATTAGCTTTTGATTCCGTTCGATTAAAGCTAAAAACAACAAAATCAATTCAAGTTGCCATCTTTCTAGGTTGGATTGTTATCATTGTCGGAAGTTGGATTGGCGGACAAATGATTAGTCAAATGTCACACAATGTTGGAATTGCAGACGGCGGCGAAGGTTTGCCACTCGTAAATTGGAGTACAGTTGCGGGCGATTTACGAATTGCACACTTCTTCGGATTGCATGGCATTCAAATAATTCCGTTATTCGCATTAGTACTTTCTAAAAAGTGGAAGACTTCAACTAAAAATCAAGTCATTGCAGTTGTCATTTTCGGATTGTTATATGCTGCAGGAATTGCATATCTATTTTATCAAGCAAAACTTGGAATGCCGTTGATTGGATAGTTAGAAAATTAGATTTTTAGACCGCTTACTCCGGCTTCGCTCAGCACAAGCCGCTTTTAGAGTCAAGAATATAAACTTTGCGCTGACGATTTTTGAATAACTTTGATCAAACAGTAATGATTAATAATAGTGCATAACGGTTTCTTTTTCCGCAGTTTAGCAATCATTTTTCGTTAAGAATTTTTGAAGCCTTGGAAAAAATTTAGAAAAATGAATGCGGTTTTAGCTTTCCGAAGAGAAAGTTAAAAACACCTCTGGAAAAACGCACTTTCTTTTGTTTCTTTTCTTTGTGCGAGCAAAGAGAAAGAAAATAAAAAATGATTGTTTAACTAAAAGTAATTAAATTACAAAGAATGTTTATCAACAAAGAGAAACGCTTAAAATACATGGGATTTGATGATACTTGGTTTGTCATCATCGGTGTTATCATTCTTAGTTTTATTACGGATTATCTCTTTAACAATTCGTTTGCAAAGCATGAATTAAAATGGGCAGTTATCAATTGGAGCATTTCCTTGGTGTTTTCCATCTGTAATTGGCTTATTATGCGTGTCAACATCATATACATGCGAAAAAAGTTTCCTGCGTTTAAAGACAATCCAAAGCGAATTTTTTTACTTTTTCTAACAATTGTAATCACTGTTATTTCAGTTGATACTTTAGGCGGAATCATTGTTGGGAAGCTTTTTAATCAAACCTATTACTTTAATGAACGATATGATATACTGCTACCAATTATTATCATAAGTACAATGGTGATGGCAATGTATGAAGCAATTTATTATTATGTGAGATTGCAAAGATCCATTCGAGAAGAAGAACAAGCAAAACGAGTGGTAGTTTTGGCACAATTAGATGCGTTACGAAATCAGGCGCAACCGCATTTTTTCTTTAATAGTTTAAATACACTTCGTGATATTATTGATCAAAATTCGAAAGAAGATGCAAAACAATTTGTAGATAAATTATCAGATGTATATCGGTTTATTTTAGATGCTGGAAATGCAAATTTAATTCCCTTACGGAATGAAGTAAAGTTTGCGCGCGCTTACATTCACATTCAATCAGAACGTTTTGGCGATAACTTGAAGCTGAATTGGAAGTTGCCTGAAACCGCTTTAGATAGTATGATTGTTCCGATGAGTTTACAATTATTACTAGAAAATGCCATCAAACACAATGTAGTTTCTCGATCAAAACCATTAACAATTACAGTTGCTATTAAAGATGATTACTTAGTTGTTAATAATAAAATTCAGTTGAAATCAACGCAATTACCATCCACAAAAGTGGGCTTAAAAAACATTGAAAAACGACACGCGTTAATCTCTGATAAATTACCAAAAATAGAAAACGACGGAAACGAATTTACAGTTTCAATTCCGTTATTACAACCGTCGGATATACTAACGTAGTAAATATGAATTTTACATGAAGATTAAAATAAAAGCAATGCGTAATGGTTTTTTCCGCAGTGTAGCATTCATTTTTCGTTAAGAATTTTTGAAGCCTTGGAAAAAATTTAGAAAAATGTATGCGGTTTTAGTTTTTCAGAGAAAAAACTAAAAATACCTCTGGAAAAACGCACTTTCTTTTGTTTCTTTTCTTTGTGCGAGCAAAGAGAAAGAAAATAATAAACTAATAATAATGTTTTTAACTAATAATTCTCTTTGTAGAACTCAAATCGAACTAATATAAACTATGAAAATATTAATCATTGAAGATGAACCGCGCGCCGCAAACCAATTGCAAAACATGCTTGCAACTTGTGGTTTTTCGTATGAATTAGTAGCTGTTATTGATTCGATTGAAGATGCTGTCAGTTGGTTTCAAACGAACAAAATGCCCGATTTGGTATTTATGGACATTCAATTAGCAGATGGTTTAAGCTTTGAAATTTTCCAGAAAGTTGAGGTCGAAGCGCCAATCATTTTCACAACCGCTTTTGATCAATATGCAATTCAGGCTTTCAAAGTAAACAGCGTTGATTATTTACTAAAACCAATTCAAGAAGCTGATTTGGAAGTTGCGTTGCAAAAATTTGAGAAATCCAATCAAAAATCAACGGTTGAACCTGCAATTTTAAAACAACTCTTGGCAAGTATTCAAACACAAACTGAAACTAAAAATACGAGCAACCGAAGTGGTTTATTAGTAAAAGAAGGCAACGGATTTGTGCAAATTAAAACTTCCGATTTATTATATGTCTATTCTGAAGAAAGCATTACGTTTGGCGTGACGACTTCAAAAAGATATATTATTGATGAAACTATTGATCAATTATTCAATTCATTACATCAAGAAGAATTTTACAAAATAAATCGTGGGCAAATTGTCGCAAAACGTGCTATTGAAAAAATACATCCGTATTTTAATCATCGTGTAAAACTGTCTGTTTCGCAAGGACGCGATCAGGAATTCATCGTCAGCAGACAAAAAACGAGTGATTTTAAATCTTGGATGAATCGTTGATTTTAAACATGTTACGTTGATTCGAATTACTATACAATTTATATCTTTTTTCGTTTTCTTTGTTTGCCCAAAGAAAAGAAACAAAAGAAATGGCACTTTTCTGACAGGTATTTTTAGTTTTCTCTATGGAAAACTAAAACCGAAAAGCTTTCACTAAATTTTCTCCAAGGCTTCGAAAATTTTTAACGTGAAAATTTTTCTATACTTCAGAAAAGAGTGTAAACGAAATAACAATGAGCAATAATATATTCTTTTAGTTTTCTCTTTTAATTTTTAATATTCTAGTTTTACATCATAAAAGAAATGATATTTATAAATAGATGCCCAAAAAACTAAAAATTATACTCATCAATATTTCCTTTCTTCTGATTGGAATACTTTTGATTGAACTTATTTTTGGCGGTTGGTTCAACAATAGCAATCAATTGAGCAATTTGGGAATCATCAGAGATGCAAAATTTCAATTTGACGTAAGTCATTTATACGATACCAAAAATCCGACAATAACGTATTCAAGAGACAAATTTGGATTGCGTGGAATTTCTTCTTTCAATCAGCCAGAAAAAATAAATATCCTCACCGTTGGCGGAAGCACAACCGATCAACGCTACATTGACGATTCCAAAACGTGGCAAGAAGTCTTGGAAAAAGCATACAAAACTAACAATGAAGAAGTCTATATTTCCAATGCTGGCGTAGACGGACAATCTACATATGGACATTTGAAAAGTTTTGAACTTTGGTTTTCTAAAATTGAAAAATTGCAACCTGAAATTATCATTTTTTATGTCGGAATCAATGATTTTTATAGAATAAGTAGTGATTCGGAATACGATAATATTCAACAATTAGAAAATCGCGGACTTAAAAGTCACATCAAAGACAAATCGGTTATATACAATGTGTATCGAAAACTCAAAGGAATTCAAAAAGCAAAAAAACACGAAGTTGGACATCATAAAATAGATTTTTCAACTATAAACTACACAAAAGAATCAGTTATAGACGAAAAACTAATCGATTTATATAGCATAAAAAATTTAGAAGCTTTCAAATCACGACTCAATAAATTAATTGCCTACTCAGAAAAAATGGGCGCAATTCCTATTTTTATCACGCAACCAGCATTTACATACAAAATCCGAAATGGCGAAGTCTTTGGAATAGAAGAAGTGAAATATCTTGAAGAAAAATACGCGTATAATGGCGTTGGTTATTACAAATTACTCAACAAATTGAACGAAGTAATTAGAGAAGTTTCAGAGCCAGTATTAGTCATCGATATCACAAATGATGAAGACTGGAAAGCAGAAGATTTTTACGATTATTACCACATGTCGGAAGTTGGCGCTGAAAAATTGGGAAACAAAATCTACGAAAAACTTCATCAAATTGAATTTGTCAAATAAGATCAAATACGTTTAAAAATAGAAGTCTAAGAAAATATAGATACTTTTACCAAAACTAAAAATGTGAAGTGGTTCAAACAAAAATGGAATAGTGCTATCGGAATATTATTTCTGATAACGTTTGTCATTGTACTTCGCAATCCTATTGAGTACTTTCCCGATTCTGCGGGATATTTGGATATGCACATTATTCGTACGCCTGGATATCCACTATTTTTACAATTCATGAAGCTTCTATTTGGAACTGGATTTGATACAGCAACTGTCGTATTTCAAGCAATTTTTGGGTGTTTTAGTATTTATTTTTTCATTCATAAATTACGATCAAGCCAACTTATAAATGACTTTTTTAGTGTTTGTTTTGCATTTGTATTACTACTTCCGTTTGTTTCTGGCGGAAAAATTGCCAACAACATACTTTCGGAAGCAATCTCTTACGGATTATACTTACTAATTACAGGATATTACATTTCGTTTTTCATCTCAAAAAACAAAAAAGAACTTTTATACGCGCTTCCGTTACTAGCGTTATTGCTCATTACCAGGTATCAATTTGTGTATTTAATTCCATTGGCGTTATTGATGATTTTCTGGGTAAGTTTCAAAAAAAGAGAATTCAAACAATACACACTTTTAATCGTATTATTTCTATCACTTCCGTTGATTACTTCTTTGGTAGATAAAACCTATCATAAAATAGTTCACAATCATTTTGTCAGTACGCCGTGGACAGGAATGAGCATCATTACGCCTGCATTATTTGTCGCTGATGCGGAAGATGTGAAACTTTTTGATACTGCTATTGAAAATGAATTTTTCTCAGCGACATATTCTGAACTGCTTGAAAAAAACATGAATATTAATAATTTGAAATTGACTTCAAGTGAAACTCCAACGTTGTATTATATTCATAACTACGCCAACATTCAGATGGGACCGATTTTTAAAAACGGAAATGCTGTTTTGAATGATTCACTCTCCAAATCTGAAAAATTTATCGCATTAAATACACTAATTTCAAATGTTTCCAAGCCATTGATTTGGGATAATTTCTCAAAATGGAAGCGAATTTTTATCAGAAACATGATTTTTGGTTTTGGAGGAATAAAGTATTTGATGTTATACGTTTTCATAGCATTTTTTAGTTTCTTCGCATTGCTAAAACGCGCTCAAAAAGAATACAAAGTATTGCTGCTAATTTCACTCTTTTTAATTGGAAACATCATATTAGTTTCCATTGGAATGCATGCCGTTGTACGTTTCACATTTTACAATGATTGGGTACTATTTCTCACTATTTTTATTTTACTAAATTCGCTTAACAAAAAACTGTATGAATCTTGAATTATCAATAGTGATGCCGTGTCTAAATGAAGCTGAGACACTCGAAATATGTATCAAAAAAGCACAATCTTTTTTTGAAAAACATAACGTACACGGAGAAGTTGTAATTGCAGATAATGGAAGTACAGATGGTTCGCAAGCAATTGCAGAAAGACTAAATGCGCGTGTTGTTCCTGTTCCCGAAAAAGGATATGGAAATGCACTAAAAGGCGGAATTAAAGCTGCAAATGGAACATACATTATTATGGGCGATGCGGATGATAGTTATGACTTTTCATCGTTGGAATTATTCATTGAAAAACTCCGAGAAGGCAACGATTTAGTCATAGGAAATCGCTTTAAAGGCGGTGTAAAAAAGGGTGCGATGCCGTTTCTACATAAATATCTTGGTAATCCTGTGTTATCTTTCATTGGACGCTTATTTTTCAACATAAAAATTGGTGATTTTCATTGCGGTTTGCGTGGTTTCTCTAAAGAGGCTTTCGCTAAGATGAATCTCAACACAACGGGAATGGAATTTGCTTCCGAAATGATTGTAAAATCGAAACTCAACGGACTTTCCATTGTGGAAGTTCCTACCATATTACATCCTGATGGACGTACGCGTCCGCCACATTTAAACACGTGGCGCGATGGTTGGCGACACTTACGTTTTCTATTATTATACAGTCCAAGATGGTTATTTTTATATCCTGCATTTTTACTCATTATCGTAGGATTGATACTTTCTACAATACTAATTATAAAACCAATAACTTTCGGCGGAATTGTTTTTGACGTACATACATTATTATACACGGCAAGTTCGGTAGTTGTCGGATTTCAATTTTTAGCTTTCTATGCACTGACCAAAATTTTTGCTGTCGAAAATGGATTGTTGCCCAAAAGTGATCGGTACAACAAATTATTCAAATACTTCAATTTGGAAAAAGGTTTGCTAGTTGGTTTTCTAGCGTTAGCCGTTGGAATTTATTTAAGTGTTCACGGATTATTCGCTTGGAAAGCTACAAGTTTTAGCGATTTAAAACCTGCAGAAACACTTCGAATTATTGTTCCTGCGGTTTTTACGATTATGTTAGGACTTCAAATTATACTGTTTAGTTTCTTTTTTAGTATTTTGGGTTTGAAGCAGAAAGTGAATTAAATGATTGAAGATTCAAAAATTTAAAGATTAAAACAGATGTATAAACGTTCAAAATTTATAGCTTTATTGTTACTATTTTGTTTGTTGAATAGTTGCGGAAAATTAGCGGAAAGTCAAGAAACAGATCATTTTCATGCACAAAAATTAACTTCTGAAAATTATATAAATGTACGATTTATACAATCTGGGACAACGTATCCTATACGAATGAATTGTATTGTTTCTGATATTGAAGAATCTAAAAATGAAATCTTTTTCAAGAAAATTACAGACGGCAAGTTTATACAACAATTCGTAAATACATATCAAGCATTTGAGTTAAGTACTGAAAATCATTCAACAGATTTCAGAATCACCGCATTTGTTCATCAAAAAGATAAAAAGACAGATACTTTATGTTTTGGAGAAGACTACGGAACGTATGTGAATGGAATTAAAATGGACGATAATACGCCACTATTACCTGCTTTGAAACAAAGGATTCATTACAAAACTACATTCAGGACGAAAGAAGAAATTTTGAATGAGGATTAAAATATTCTTGAATTCATTTTCAAATAAAGATTTACTAAATGTACTTTGGTGTTGATTCTTTTTCCGCAGTATAGTAGGTGTTTTTCGTTAAAAATTTTCGAAGCCTTGGAGAAAATTTAGAAAAACACATGCGGTTTTGACATTTTCTGTCAAAAATACCTCTGGAAAAAGCGCATTTTCTTTTGTTTCTGTTTTCTTTGTGCGAGCAAAGAAAATGAAAATAAGAAGCCAATAGTTGACTCTTAATTAATCATTCTATTGTGAAATAATAATTCATTAGTTAAAAAAGATTATTTTACATTCAAAATCTACACGATGAATTCTGTTGCAACAAAAGAATATTGGTCACAACGGTATAAAGACGAAAGTACAGGTTGGGACATTGGTTTGCCATCAACTCCGATAAAAGAATATATAGATCAATTATCTGATAAGAATCTTAAGATTTTAATTCCAGGTGCGGGAAATGCTTACGAAGCCGAATACCTTTTTCAACAAGGATTTACAAATGTTTTTATTTTAGATATTTCTGAAATTCCTCTGAAAGAATTTCAACAACGAAATCCTAAATTCCCTGCTGAAAATTTACTTTGCGACGATTTCTTCAAACACAACGAAACCTACGATTTAATCATTGAACAAACCTTTTTCTGTTCGTTTCCGCCTTTGCCAGCAACTAGAAAACAGTATGCAAAACACATGTCAGCGTTGCTTCATGCGAACGGAAAATTAGTCGGATTGTGGTTTGATTTTCCCTTAACTGGCGATTTAGAAAAACGCCCATTTGGTGGAAGCAAAGATGAATATCTAAGTTATTTTGAACCTTTTTTCAACATAAAAACATTTCAAAAAGCACACAATTCCATTTCTCCACGAGCTGGAAATGAATTGTTTGGAATTTTTGTGAAATCATAAATAATATGTCAGAGTTTCTCCTTTTTCTGAAGTATAGAAAGAGTTTTGCGTTAAAATTGTTCTAGTTTTGAAGAAATGTTAATTCATGTACTCCATTGCAGAAAATAGAGCTTAGTGAACTAAAATTCAGCAAAAGTTTTCGGTTTTAGTTTTCGGTTGAGAAAACTAAAAATACCTGCCAGAGAAAGCGCATTTTCTTTTGTTTCTGTTTTCTTTGTGCGAGCAAAGAAAATGAAAATAATAAAATAATAATGTTTATATCATTTGCTATTTTTATTTTTAAGGAAATTTATCAATTAATGAAAGATCTCACAATTAATACGACTAAAAAAAACTAATATTTTACTAATGAAAACAACTCAACTATTTTTGATTATTACATTGTTTATCGGTTTGATGGCGTGTGAAACTAAGGAGAAATCAACTCCAAAAACAACTACAACTGTTTCAGAAACTACACAAAAAGAAACTCCGAAAACTGTAGACAAAGCAACGCAAATTATACAAGAAACCATTAAAGCGCATGGCGGAAACTTGTACGATCAGGCGAATTATTCGTTTGTATTTCGTGGAAAAAAATATCGTTTCAGAAATGACGGAAATTCATATACTTACGAAGTAGAAAGCACAAAAGATGATGAAACTACACGTGACATTTTAGCTAATGGAAAATTTTCACGTTTCATCAATACTAAAAAAATAGAACTATCTGAAAAGAAAATTACAAGTGCTACTGGAGCGATAAACTCCGTAATTTACTTTGCAACTTTGCCGCATAAATTAAACGATGCAGCAGTTCATAAAAAATTCGTAGAAGAAACAATCATCAAGAATCAAAAATATGATGTATTGGAAATCACGTTTTCTGAAGAAAGTGGCGGCGAAGATTTTGATGATGAATACTATTATTGGATCAATCAAAAGACAAAAAAGATAGACTATTTAGCGTATAATTATCAAGTAAATGGTGGTGGCGTTCGTTTCAGAAGTGCTTACAATACACGTGTTGTTTATGGAATTACGTTTCAGGATTATATCAATTACAAAGCGGAAGTTGGAACGCCATTAAAAGAGTTGCCAGCATTGTATGAAAAAGGAAAATTGAAAGAATTATCAAAAATAGAAACAGAAAACGTACTTAATTTAAAGAAGTAATTATAATAGAATTCTAGACTATTTCGCCGTTTTCGTATACGTATTCAACGTCAATCCAATGACAATTAAGATGATAAAAGGAGTTGAATAGTTCTTCGGGTAATTTGAATAAGTGGTCTTTAGTTTCTATTTTAGAATCTAATAATTTAAAAAATATATGATAATTATTGCCGTTTTACGGAATCCCGTAAAATATTGAATTTTACATTGGTTAGTTTTGAAATATTACAAAATAACCAATCTATGAAATGCATCAATTTTTCATTATTATGTAAATATTTCCTTTTGTTAAGTTGTTTATCATTGGTATCGTGTAAAAATAATGATATACGATATAAAGTAGTGATGCCTCCAAATTCTGAGGAAGGAAAAGCAAGGATTACAAATATTGATTTCTTCATAGAGACTTCAGTAAGTATGAAAGGATACGTAAATGCAAATGAGAGTGGGAATTATAGTCTCAAAGAAGTAACACCGTTTCTGATTACAGATTTAAACACAAAATATAATAACTCTGTACAAATTTACACCATAACAGACAGTCCTGAAAAATATCCTAAAAGTAATGATGAATTTGTTCAAGATTTACGATCGGGTCAAATTTTAGGTGGAAAATCATCACAACTTCAACATGTATTTGGAAGTATTATTGATTCCGTACAGCCAAATTCGGTTAGTATTTTAGTTACAGATTGTATTGTTGACTTGGGCAAAATTAACACACGCACAGAAAGTTCTTTAGTTACTCAAAAAATATACAAGCATTTAACAAGGAAGAAAAATTTTGGAGCTGCTGTATTTCAATATGAAAGTGATTTCAATGGTGATCACTATTATGATATGAAAAACACAGGTGGAAAAAATATTAAAAAACATCCTTATTATAATACAGTTTTACATAAACGACCTTTTTATGTTTGGGTATTTGGTGAAAAAGAAGCTGTAAAAGAAGTATTATCAAACAATATATTCGGAACATATACAAATTCATATTTTTTCAATTTACCTATTCATGAAGTTTCTTTTAAAATTTTAGAAAATCCTAAGCAAGGTAAAGTCGCAATTAATCAAGAAAAAGAAACAGTTTTAATTAGAGAAGCCTCAGAAAAGCGGCCCGCAATATTTACGTTAGGATTTAATTTGAATGAAGTTCCAAAATACTATCATGAGCAATTCGAAGATTTGAACAACTTTCAAATTACGCCAAAATACATAAAAGGTATTGCGAGTTTAAAGATAATAACCGATTTGTCTAATGAAAAAAAAGTAGACAACAGCACGATTTCTAAACATAAGCTTTCTCACTTTATTCAAGTTCAATTTTCCAATGTTGATAAAGATATAAATCAAATAAATATTCAACTCACGCAGGATGCTGCAAAATGGTTTGATACTGTTCATCTCGATGAAGATTTTAAAATCACAGCGCAAGAACTAGAAGGAAAAACATTCGCTTTTAAATGTATTACTGACGCTTTTGAAAGATACAGTAAAGACAAAAAAGAATTGCTAAACGTACAACTAACTAAAATTAACAAATAACTATTATGGAAAATTTTTACTTCTTATTTGAAAGTATTGAAAATTGGGATACCTGGGATGAAAAAGGATTCTCTTTGGGAATGCTAATTCTTTTTGTTTCTACCATTTTTTTTCAAATTCTATATTATATACTACTTGGAAGAAAAACAGATCGCTTTTCAAATTTAGGTAAATGGTTTCTTTTTGGAATCATAAATTCGTTAATGGTTTTCCTAGTAACATTACTTGTGGAAGGATTCATTGTTTTTGAACACGAAAGTATCGGTGATTTTGAATATGAAATTTGGTCATTTACCATCATAAATACCATCTACGCATTCTTACTTTATTTTATATTCTCGCTCGCCTTCAAGCGTTTTTCAATTCACTCAAAATACTATCCCGTAAAATTCTAAAAATCGTATCATGTCTAAACTATACTTATTCGCTATTGGTGGAACAGGTTCTAGAGTTCTATCTTCATTAGCAATGTTATTATCAACAGGCGTACGCGCTAATGTTGAAAAAATAATTCCAATGATTATTGATACCGATATCAATAACGGCGATGTTGAAAAATGCAGAAACATCATCAAAACCTACAATAATATTCATGAAAGCATCTATAATGGAGTTGGCAATGAAGAAGATAAAGGATGTTTTTTTAGAACAAAAATAAATCCACCAAAAGAATTAAATATTAGCGGAACCGATTACGGAACGTTAAAAGAAATGGTCGATTATGATTCTTTAAATGCCAAAGGGTTTGAAAAAACGAAAAGCTTTTTTGATTTGTTGTATAATAATGAGAATAAAGATATGCTGCTGGAAAAAGGATTTCTTGGGAACCCGAATGTTGGAAGTATTGTCTTAAAAAATGTGGTAGAATCGAAACAATTCAAAGAGTTTACACAAGATTTTAACGAAGAAGATCGAATTTTTGTAGTGAGCTCCATATTTGGAGGAACTGGAGCCGCAGGTTTTCCTTTATTACTCAATGTATTTAGAAACGAAGAGAGTTCTATGAACAATAGAAACTATATTAACAATGCAATTATTGGTGGAGTTTCTGTATTGCCATACTTTCAAGTAGATGTAGATAAATTTAACACAGGAGAAAGTGCCATAAACTCCAGTACTTTCATAACGAAGACAAAAGCAGCTCTTTCCTATTACAATAAAAACTTAAAACAGCTGATCAATGCGATGTTTTATGTTGGTGATACAAAATCAAGTAATTATGAAAATTTTGATGGCGGAATTGAGCAAAAAAACCCTTCAAACTTTATTGAACTTACCGCGGCAACTTCTGTTTTAGAATTTTTAGATTACGAACCTAACGCAAGCACAGTTGATGATTTGGCAAAACCAGCTGCTTTTTTTGAATATGGCTTAGAAAGTGATTCAAACATCGTGACACTTACAAATTTGAAAAAAGATGTATACATAAAACAGTTTATCAAAAATCACTATTACAATGTATATGTGTCTAATTTTATGAGTGAAGCATTGGAAAATTCAAAACTAACTTGGCGCAACCAACTTGAGTTACCAACCAACTATGAAAAGCAAAATTTCTTTAAAAATATCTACAAGTTTACAACGGTTTATTATTACAGATGGTTAGTAGAATTAGCTTCAGACCGACACAACAGAAAATTTTTACCGTTTGATTTATCAATCATTCTAAATCAAGGAGAACTGAATAAAGACATTAGTGGAAACATTCCTGCAAAAGTGAATGTTGACGATAAAAAACTCTTCACGCTCGTAACAGGAATGCCTGCAAATGATGATAGCAGTTTTTTCTCAAAAGATAAAATAAAATTCGATAAAGTTTTCTCTGAACTTTCTAAAGATATTGTTGATATGCAATTGAATAGTAAAGAACGTATGTTAACAACGATGTTGAATCAAGGAATAGATGAAATTATTGACGAACGTTTTTCGATTTAACCACTAAAAAAATACACTCATGGCACATAAATTAAGTCTTATAAAGGAACAAACCGCGCCTCAAAGTGGTTGGAATAAATACGAAAACAATCCGTATGACAATCAAAAGATACCTGAAATAACCGACAATATTGGAAATGCTGAAATCCCTGTCACTTCCATTCCGTCACCTTTTGCACAATTGCATCTTTTTGATACAGCATTCGACTTTGTAAATAAAAGTTATAACAATACTAAAAGTATAGAAGAACTATCAGGCAAAACAACTTTTCATAAATACATTTCACATTGTTTAGATATCTTTGAAATTCTATATTCATATCAAACATTGGAAGCCAAAGAAGCCATAGATATAGAAATTTGGAATATCTCCGAATTAAATACATTGAGTAAAGATCATAATGTTGGTGTACGAACGTTTGCCGAAACACTCAAAATATACATTAGTAATTATAATAATGATACAAAGTTTAAAAATAGCGGTGTACAAAATCCGTTTGATAATTTTACCTTGATCTATTATGAAAACAAAATAATAGCGGCAACCTCGCCGCACACAGGATTTTTCACCATTGGCGACGAGCTTCCAACATCTATAAAAAGTAATTACAATAATCGTTCTTTTTTTACAACGTATGAGCCATTATACACTAGAAGCCATGAATTTCAAGAGTTCATCAATGTTTTCTTTAGAAAGTACGGAATTGTAACAAGTACATGTAAAGTAGTATCTGAATACATAAAAATAAATAGAAATCATATTTTAGATAGTGAGTTAAAAAGTAACATAGATTCATTAGAAAGGAATTTTACAGACGACCATACTAGAGGATATGAAATTTTAGAAATAGACAACAAAGAGATTACGCTTTTAGGCGGAAGTGTTCCTTTTCTATGTAAAAAATATGACGTTAAAGACGCCATGAGTGAAGTGAAGGAAAGTGATTATGTCATCGTTACAACCAAAACGCTGGAAAATCCACCATTAGCACTGCATGAAGGTTTAAACAAAACTCGTTGGAAATATATCAACAGTCCTTTTCCTAAAGAAACGAAACTGAAATTTACAACTCCTATTTCAAAACGAGTATTACCAGATACGATTATAGAATATCCGTGGATTGGTAGAAACGACTTTTTATCGCCACACTTAATTCAATTGGGATATGATGTAAATACGTCTAAATTCTGGATGCCTGATGGCGAAGTAAATAATATCATTTTGCCAATTAAGGCAGCATATTTTGATTACTTTACTATTGCTGATTTAAAAAAACAACTCTCAGTAGAAAAACTCAATAGTGGCGCGATTGTCGTGAGTTTAGACATTCCAATAATGGCGGATAACAAAAGAGGAAATATCTCATTTGAACGTACGTATGATGAAGTTGCTCCAAGCACAATTGATAATGAAGATTATGGAGCTATTATTGACTCATCTTTAGGGTTTGGAATTTATCCTTTTTTCAAAGTTGCCGATAAAAAATTTAATGATCGCTATAAAATTCTTTCGTATTACCAAAATCAAGAAACAGTTTCATATCAATTCCACAGAGAAAATAAAACAAGTAATAGTAGTGAAAACATTCCTTCAACGACACATTCAAGAACACGCGCAGAAGAAAATTATGACTGTATTACAGATTATGCAGAATTGACAACTTTTACAAGAAACGCCAATGGAGACATAGAAATTGACTTGGATAAAGACATCACTTTTGACCTTATTTCAGTTGCTGTAAAAAATAAAGATTCAGCTACTTCATTAGAAGGTATGTTAGTTCCGCTATTTGGAGAACCAATCGCTTTATCTAACGAAAAAGCTTCCATCGCTTTTGATATAGGAACAAGTAATAGTTATGTAGCACTAAAATCGGGAAATTCTATTGAGAGTCTGTCAAGTTATTTAGATACTTCAACGAGCATACAATCCAACTTAGTGATGCTAAATGCTATTGGACAAGATTCAAAAACACAAAAAAGCATCTATGATTTAGATCCGATAAATGCTTTCTACGGAATCTCACAATCAGCAGAATTTTTACCATCCATGATTGGAGAAAAATCAGAATATTCATTTCCAATTCGTTCGATTATTAATGTAGATAATGATACGAATAGTGAAAAACTAGAAGAATTAAATGTACTCTCAAACGTAAATATTCCGTTTGCGTTCGGACAAAAAAAATTAAGAAACAACTTTGACTATACGTTTTCCAATATAAAATGGGGCGTAACGGATAGCGAAAATGATTTTGCTAGAAACCGACTGCATGTTTTCATAGAACAGTTGGTATGGATGGGAAGAAATCAACTATTACGCTCGCAAAAATCTCCTGATAAAACGGATGTATTATGGTTCAAGCCATTGAGTATGGGCGCGAATCAAATGACGGTATTTTCAGAAATTTGGAATGAAGTATATAAAACCTATTTCTCAAAAACGGATAGCAAAGAACAACTATTACAGATTACAGAATCATGGGCGCCAAAAGGAAGCTATGATGAAACATTTGGGCTTGGAAAGGTGTTTATGAACATAGATATTGGTGGAGGAACTTCTGACGTCATCATATTTGATGATGATATTCCAGAAATGACCACATCATTCCGATTTGCAGGAAACAGTCTGTTTGAATCGCTAAGTGGAAACAATCGTTTTGATAACGGATTCGTAAGCAAATACGAAGGTGTAATGGAAAAAAGTTTCGGTGATGATTTTGCAAAAGTAGATATCATCAATTACATAAAAAGGTCTGACGGATTAAACTCTACAGATTTAATTAGTTACTTCTTTAATTACAACATATTTAGTAAAAAACTAAAGTTAGATAGCGACTTTAAACTTCTCTTTTTATTGCATAATTCAGCTATATTTTATCATGCACTACAAGTTTTACAAATGGCAGACTTAAACAAGTTGCCAACTTATATTGGTGTCAGCGGAAATGGGGCAAAACTATTAGAAATTACGAATGGCGCTAGTGATTTGAACCGTACCAACGGAATGTCGCGCTTAGTTTCTGCTATCTTAAAGAAGATTTTCAACTTGGAAGAACCGCACAAACTGGAATTACAGGTGATTAAAAATCCAAAAGAAGCCACAGCAAAAGGTGGAATTAAAGGAATAGAACAATTCAAAAAATTTAAAGATGCAGATACACTTAAATATTGTATCTCACTAGGCGATAAAGAACAATTCTTTAATGTAAACACAAATAATGCTACGGCAAATACTAAATACGGCAATTACTTAAAAGAAGGTGATACGACCATTGAAAAAGTAGCAGAGAATGTCATTACCTTTTTTGAATACTTCTTTGACGAACTGTGGAATGAAGTAAAATTTGTTCGAAATTTTGCCTTAGATAAAAGCTATAATGCTGAAAAGTTGAAAAATTACTTTGCAGACAAAAATAGAATAGAAGATGTCATTAGACAAGAAGTAAACAAACGAAAAGATACAGATCCGGAACTGAGCGAAACTATGTTTTTCTACGCGATAAAAGCATATATCTACGGATTTTCTAAAATTATTGTATCAGATAAATTGAACGACTTTAAAGGCGCATCCTAATGAAAAAAATCTATACATATTTAATAGTATTCCTTTGTGTTGTGAGTTTTCATTCTTGTGGAAAAAGTGAAGGGAAAGATGTAAAACAAGAAAATATAAGAGTAGAAAAAAACAGGAAACTTTTTTTAGATGTTTATGATACTATCGCTTTTAAGAGTATTGATTTAGTCTTAGTTAGAAATTACGATAGTTTAAAAAAGCCAAATATTTTAGGAATAACTCTGGATAGTTTGAAATCCAAGATAAATGGTGAAGGTGAGGTAGATAGTATCATTAGAACTTATATAGATTCATTTAAGGCAAAAAGAGATAGCCTTTTAGAAAATCGACCTTTCCTTTCAGACAAAAGGTTTTTTGAAGATAACAGTGGCGACATAGTAAATTCAAAACTAATAGCAGATAATATCTACGGAAATAAGAAACTTGGAGAAGATACTAAAAGAGACAGTTTAGGTGAAATTCTCAAAGGAGAAATAAAACTGATTATCAGTAAAGCAGTTTCAGAATTTCAATCAAAAACGAAAGAAAACGAAACTCAGGCATCATCAATAGTGAATGTAGAAGATATCAAGAATACAAATGTAACTAAAATTGTAGAAGATGAAGCAGAGACTGATGATGGAACCAAAAACGAATCTATGTTATTATATATTATATCAGGAATTTTAGGCTTAAGTGTACTCTTAAATATATTTTTAGGATGGAAACTTTCCAAGCGAAAGACTAAAAAAACAGAGGTTTTGCCTGTGGAAGCTCCAAAAGATGAAGAAAGTTCTGAAAATAGTTTGGGTAAATTTGATGAAGAAGAGGAAAAAGAAGAAGAGCAAAAGCCAATCTCAAGACTTGAAATCCAAAATATCGTAGCAACTGAACACAAGAAAATGCTCAATAATCTTAGCAAATATTCAAAGGCTTGTTTAGAAACTGTTGATAATTTAGAAAGCACAAAAAGTGATGTAATTGAAATAATTCTAAAAAGGGAACTATTAGAAATAGATCATGTAAAAAGAACAGCTGCAGCGACTCTAGATGCTTATGAGAAAAATGTGGTAGCGTTGTTACAAAACTGCAACAACAAAAATCTAGCTACGCAAAAAATAAATAAGGCTGTCGATTTAGCAAACCAAGAAAACTTTGGACTTGCAAAACTTCACCTAGTTCCAAAGCAGGAAATTGACTTAAAAATTGAGCTGCGAAAAAATAATCTAATTGGTGAACTTCCTCCAACGATTACCACAGAAGAACTCACACAAAAAATAAAAAAGCTGATTCATACCATAAAAGCTGATTTAAGTAAACTTATTGAAGAATCACTTATTTATTATCTGCCATTTTCAGATGCTAATGGTTATTTTAAAGACAATAAGAAATCTAAAAAGAAAAAACCTGATAGTATTATAAAAATGCATATTGATCCAGATAATCAAACAAAAGCAACGTTTCAATTCATGTATGAAGAAAAAAATACGATGAAAAATGCAATTCTAAGTTATGATGTTTTATTAATGCCTATTTGTATTTTAAAGAGTGAAAATTTTAACAGGCAAGGAACAGTTGTAGAACAAATTGGAGAAAACGGAACCTTACAATTAGTTGATGATCTTTGGCAAGTAGAAGAGAAATTAAATATTAAAATCACCTAATTATGATTGTTACGACTATTCTTATCGTTTTATTATTGATTTCTCATGGAGTTGTATTGTTTAAATTAAAACAATACATTGATGTCTACAAAATCAATAATCAAAACTATATCACAAACGAATTACAAAAATTAAATACTTCCTTTGAAAATGGAGTTCGTGCAGTCAATACTAAGGTTAAAACTTTCCAATCGAATGCCAATCAGGTATTTAAGGAGTTGGAGAATGATACACATGAATTTACTGAAAACCAGAAAAATAAAATAGACAATTTAACAAATTTCATAAAATCAGATTACACTTCTTTGACGAAATTATTGAATAAAAATAATAATTTGTTAGACACATTGTTGGAAAGAACAAAGGAAAGTATCACGCAAAATGAAGAGCTAAAGCCCGCTTTAATAAATGGCAATGATGAACTTCAAAAAGTATATTCTAAAATAAAACAATTAGTTGCAGGTTGTGAAAAAGGAGTGAAAGACATCAAAGAAGAATTAGAAATTTCGCTTACAGATATAAAAATTGATACAGAAAGTAAAGTGAAACAGTTGCAGTCTTTGGGCGAAAAAAGTTTAAAAGAAGTTTCTGAAACGAATAAGGAAACTTTAAATGAAGTATTCAATTTAACTCAAGCTAATTTAAACACAATACTTTCCGAGAATCACGTTCAACAATTGACAACAAAAGTTGAATTTATGGAAACAGATGTACAGAATAATTTTAAAGAAGTATTAAAAAAATCAGCAGAAATAAATACCTTATTAAGCGATTTCTTAGAGAAGATTGAAGCAATGGGTAATAAGAAAAATTTCCTTGGTTTTTAACTATTTAGCAGACTTCGTATACGTATTCAACGTCAATCCAATGACAATTAAAATAATTCCGAGCAAACTCCAAAGTGTGTACGATTCGTGAAACCAACTCAGCCCAATCAGCATTGTAAAAATAACTTCAATGTACTTTAATGGCGCAGCTTTGTTAGTTTCTGCTAGTTGCAACGCTTTTGTCATGTACAATTGTCCGATGTAGCCAAAAATCCCTAAACTCAACAACAAAACCCATTCCCAACCAATGGGTGTTTTCCAATACGGAATACACAAAACTCCACCAACCAATACGGCAACCATCATAAAATAATTGACAATTACGACAGGATGATCCCTGTTTCCAATTTTTCGAATCACAATAAAAACCAATCCACTAAAAAAGGCAGACGCGAGTGCAAGTAACAATCCTGTGGTGCCAATTTGTGTATCAAATCCTTTTAAAACCAACACGCCACAAAAGGCAATCAGGAAAAATAACCATTGTATATGTTTGATTTTTTCTTTGAGTAAAACTAACGCGAAAACAGCTGCAAAAATAGGAGAGATATAGCGTAAGGAAACCGCCGAACCCATAGATAAATACTTTAGCGACATAAAAAATAATGCCATCGATATTACGCCAACAATTCCGCGAATAATTAATAATGTTCTTTTATTTCCATAGATAGAAATCTTATGTTTTAATAAAAATGGAATAGTAAAAACCAACGTCCCAATCGATCTGAAAAATACAATTTCATATGCATTAAAATCACCCAAATACTTCACAATTGCATTCAGAAAAGCAAACGCTATTGCGCTTATAATCATAAATTGAATGGCTTTCTTGAGCATGTATTAGTTGGTTTAATAAGAAATGCAAAAGTATGCTAAATCGTTGTGAAAAGAAATCTGAGGTATTAAAAATAATTAAGAATTAACTCCTTGAATAACTCTTTCCCAATCAAATGCAGGTCCAATATCCCATTTGCCAGAAGTTCTATAATTTATGTGTGAAGTAATTCCTTTAAAATTAGGTAACTCATTTACCGAGCCGACTTCATATCTTTTTTCTTCAGGTAAAAATGCTCTTGGAATATTATACTCAGCCGTTAAATAACGAAGCAAAACTATCAAGCTATCATACTGTTTTTCTGAAAATGTTGCATAATATTCTTGTCCTCTAAATGGCGTATCTAATTTTGTATGATAATACTCTTCTTCAAGCTCACAATAATCATCTTTATCACTGTAAACCGTCATTAATGTATCTCCAATTTTTTTTAAATAGCCAATATTAGAAATTTCTATACCAATGGTTCTTTTACATCCGTTTTTATTTCCTCCAATAGCGCCTTTTCCTAAATGATACGACCAAAAACCAGACGACCACATACTTAAAATAGTTCCGTTTCTTGCTATAATGAAAGGTGTAGATACATGATTATTAGGCTGTGTTAAGGCTGCTACATCACCTTTTAAGTAGCCTGCAGTAAAGTGTAATACAATTTGAGTTTTGGTATTTCTTTCTTCGTAATAAAATGATTTATCTCCGTTTTTTGTTCTACAGTTTGTATACTCCATGACTTCATCGGTGCCTTTGATTGGAACGGACATTTCTGTTAAGTCGAATTTTTTTCCAGCAGAATCTTCTCCTGTTTTAAAAAAGTTACTTTCGTGACTAGAGATACTTGTAGCTTGCATTGGTTGGTTTTTTGGAAGGTTAATTAGCTAAATATACTAAATTTTGACTTATGGCTGAGATTCAAAAAGACTTGCGAGTATTCGTGAGTGTTTTAGGTTTTTGGTGGGATGATAGTTCTCAAATCATATCAAGTTTAAAATTTTTCATCAATACGTTAATTCTTAACGTATTGATTTACAGTTTCTATTTTTTGAAAAGATTAGGAAAAAATCCTGTTTTAGGTTTTTCTTTTTGCACTATTTGGCTCTTTTCTTTTTTTATTCCACCTAATAACTTTTCCTTTTCCAATTTTTTTGCAGAAAGGTAATGCTCAGGAATCACTTGTACAGCATCTGATAATTGATTTAAATTCTTCCGCATTGTTTTATTTTTTTCATCTTTTGCTTGTGAGTATAAAAAATGACTAATTCTAAACTGTTTTAATACTATAGAGTTTATGACGGTAACAAACCCACGTTGAAAACTTGAAGTATCAATATCAATTCCAGAAATTTCTTTTATTCTTTTTTTCGTTTTTGCAGCAAATTCAGATTCTTCATTCTTCATAAAGCTAGAGAATATGTTTCTCATTTTCACAACCTTTTCTAAGTAAATTTTATTGTCGCTCATTTGATTGTCAATTTGAGGAATTCCATCTTTAGTTTGCGTCATCATATTCCCTAAATTAAGGCCTATCAATATGCGGTCTTGATTACCAATAAGTACATCATAAGCAGCTACTCTTCCTAAATCATAAGCAAATTGTGGGTCTTTCAAACATTCCTTCGTTGACTCAGAAGGATCAGTTGGATTAGGACCTAGAGCTTCTCCTTCTATTTTCTCAGCAACAAGAACTTTTTTACCTTTAAAAGCTTTAAGCTTTTCTATAAGTAATGAATTGCCTCCATTCTTATCATCAGGGATTTTGGTTAGCAAGTAGTTAGCATCCATAGTAGAACTTTCAGGAGCTTTTGCACCTGCGGCACGTAATGTATTATCTGCTAAGGAATCTTTATCCAATTCGCCATTGAATTTGATAATAATATTTTGACCATCCGTAAATACGTCAAATACATCTTTCGTAATTTTAGTAGCTTTCACATTTCCTTCAAAAGAGGGTGCAAAATTTCTCTGAACCGTATCTCCAGAATGCGAAACTATATTTTTTGCTGTAATACTTATTTGTGAATTGCTATTGTTCCTAAAAGTTTTATCATTTTTATTCTCCTTCCGTTGCAACGCTTTCGCGCCCATAACATCAGCTTCTTTTTCCAAGCCTTTATCATCATTGATAGCCACACCTTTTGATTGTATCGTAGGTTGTACGCGTCCTTGTTTTTGCTGAACAACGTGCCAAGCTTCATGCGGCAAGTGTTTTTCTTGACCAGAAGCTAAGTGAATGTTTTTTCCTTGCGCATATGCATGTGCGTTTAATTGTGCAGGTTTTGATGAGTTGTAATGCACCTTTACATCATCTAAAGAATGACCTGATAGATTTTCCATTCCTGATTTTAATTTATCAGGCAAACCTGTATTATTTTTCTTTTTTTGAAGAGGAATTTCAGACTGTATTGCATCTATTTGTTTTTGTTGAACAATTGCAGACGCACGATTATCTTCCAATGAAACACCCTTATTTTTTGAGGTACGATCAACGCTATGTGCTACAGCCGTTTGATGCGTTTTTTCTGTTGATTTTTTTGAAAGATGTGTTTTCATGGTCAATTAATTTTCTTAAAAAAAAGAATAGTTTGTAATTTAAAAATCATTCTCTAATCCCCATTGCTTTAGTTGTTCCGCACTAGCAACATAGGTGGTTGCAATAAGTCCGCTACCATTGTATACCAACGCCGTAATTTTACTACTCGATATATATCCTTTACATTCTTCGCCTCGTAGATTGTAAAAAAAACTTCTAAAAGGAGATTTCAGAATTGGTTCAATAATTTGTTTAAAATTTTCTTCTGTTTCAGCACTCCAAGCACCTAATTTTCCAGCGTCTGTTAAATGCCTTGAAGCATGATTATTTCGATTGGTATTTCCTAAAGCTTTTTTTGCATCACCGCCAGATAAAGATTTTGGTGTGTTTTTCCATATTGCAGGTCGTGCACCTACTCCCATTCGTTTGTCTAATGCTAATTTCTTCCTATTATGTTTACTATTTTTTCCTTTTGCCAATTGAGCGATTTCTTGAAGCTGAATAGGAGAATTTTCAATACTAGATTTCAAATTAGTGGGCAATGCTGTATTCTTTTTTTGCTGAATGATGGTTTTAGAACGATTATCTTCAAGTGTAATTCCTTTGGTATTATTTGTATGTGCCGCAGCCATTTGATGCGTTTTTTCTGCGGATTTTTTGGAAAGATGTGTTTTCATGATGCAATGTTTTTTCTAAAGTAATTAAAGTATTATTTAAGTAGTGTCAACAATGACAGGGCCTTCTCCGCCAGCATAATCGAGTGCAGAACAATATTTATGATTGTGAATATACCCTTTCAATCGCGCTAAATCTGGATCATAATAAACGAGTTCTACTTCTTTACCTGTTATCAAACTTCTGATATGTTCATTGTAAAAAGGATATCGTACAAATAATTTATGTTTTGTATGATGTTCTAAATGGTGTTCGTCATCATATTCGTTATGTGCCTTTTTGTATTCTGCAATTCCTGTTTCAACTAGATAATAGAAATGATATAATATTTCTAGAAAAGGTGTTGTTTCGCTTCCGCCAATCATGAAAACACGCCTATTTGTAATGAGATATCCAATGAGATTGAAATTTTTATCATTCGTACATTGATTGAGCGCGTTGGCAATAATAATATTCCGTTGTTCTTGCGGAATTTCATAGCGCCAATCATTCATCACCAATAATTGAGAATGTTCTTTTAGTAATATTAATTCTTCAATATCCATAGACACAAGCGTTTTAAATTTTTGTGATGGTTTTATTCTCCTTTTTCAATTCTCTTCTAATTCCTGTGAGTAATTCTTGTTTGTTTACCACAGTATCGCCACGTTGTATCGCTGCCAATGCGCAATAACGAAGCACATTGATAATTGCGCCACCTGCGAGTTCATAGTTTTCAGCAATTGTATTTAAATCAATTTCAGGAGATAATGTACACATGCCCGAAAATGCTTTTTGCCAAAGTTTTACACGTTCTTCTTTTGTTGGCATTTTGAAGTTGATGATCGATTGAAATCGTCTTGAAAATGCACTATCCATATTATCTTTTAGATTTGACGCCAGAATGATGAATCCTGGGAAATCTTCAATACGTTGTAATAAATATGCCGTTTGCTGATTGGCATGTCTATCGTTAGACGAATTTGCTTGTGTACGTTTGCCAAATAAAGCATCTGCTTCATCAAAAAACAGAATCCAATTTTGATGCGCCGCTGTATCAAATATTCGCGACAGGTTTTTTTCAGTTTCTCCAATATATTTGGAAACAATCATTGATAAATCTACCCGATACACATCTAACCCTAAGTTTTTACCCAATAACGAAACCGTTAAGGTTTTTCCTGTGCCTGGTGGACCATAAAATAAAGCTCTGTAACCAGGTTTTAAATGTTTGGATAATCCCCAATCGTCCAACAATGTATCTTTATGATGCAGCCATGTTTTTAATTCTGCAACCTGATCTTCAATTGCAGGACTCAACACCATATCTTCCCAATCTAAATTGGTCGTTATTTTTTGCGCTGGAAATGTACTGCTGTGTTCTAATTTTGGCTTTTCGCCTGTAATAAAAAACTGCAACCACCGATGATTTATACTCAAAACACCATTGTATTTTGGAATGTAATTTTCGGTTGCTTCAATATCAACTACTTGTTCTTTTTGAAAAATATGATCGTTTTCAAAAAGCGAAAGTACTTGCAATCGCCATTCAGGATTCAACGCTGTAATTAGAAAAAATAAGGTTTGTCCTGTCGGCAAAAATCCACTATGTCCTTTATCAATAACACCACCAAATTCTGTAAAACCTCTGTTATAAATTTTATTCTGACCAAAGAAAATATCCAATACTTCAGGACGAATGTGCGGCACAATGGCAAGTGCTAAAGCCAAGCGTTCCACATTGGTCAAATTCCATTCGGTTACGGTAGTTGCAAAAGGCGAATCTACTTCTGACAAATCAGGCATTGGAAGTTCTGTCCAATGTGTTTCTGCGCCTTCATGTTGCAAATAGCTACTGATTACTTGATTGATGACATTTTGCAACCAATCAATTTCTTCATAAAGCGAACTTATATATTCGTTAGTTTCCATGCGTTGCGAATAGTTTTTCTACATCATCCAGGGTTGTATTTGTCCATGAAAAATACTGCAATGCGGTATTCGGATTCAGCTGATTGGCTTGTAACATATCTAACACGCATGCTTGTGCATTTGTTGTAATTGGCGGACTAAACGACAGCTCGTCATGATAAAAATCGTATTCATAAAAATTATTTGCCCAAGAAGGAACTTTTGATCGATCACTAATTAATTGACTGATAAATACTTCTAATTTTTCTTGCTGAACAATTAATTTCTTTGCTTTAAAAAAGGAAGGTTTCTTTTTATCTTCCCGATGATAAAACTCTATTTCTCTTGCCTGAATTGTTTTCGCGGTAGCATCTCCAAAAATATCGACCAATCCAAAATTTTCAGATTCTGTAGCAATTTCCAATTCGGCCTTGTCAGAACCTGCAATTGCCAATGTCCAATTGTCGGCTGTGGCACATTCGGTCACAATATATACTTCTCTAAAGGAATATAATGTTTGCGTCATTTTGATGATGAGTTGTTGTTTAAAATCACTCCAATTAGCAAATTTAACAGATTCGGAACCGCAACTTTTAAAGAAGAAACTTCCAAATCCGTCAAAAGCTAATACTTGTTTACTAAACTCAAAATCGCCCTCAATTGGGTTGTGTCCAGTGTCTCTTCCCGAATACGGTTTTGTGACACCTTCACTAAAATTCCAATTAGCAGGATTGAGTTTAATTCCATTCTCAAAAACTACATCATCAGCATCCACTATATTCTTTCTAAAAATATTCCCTAAAACAATAAGTTCTCCGTTTTTAATTTGGAAAAAATCTCCTGGATATATATTTTGATTCAATGGTTTTGTAGGCATAAAACCATTCGTTCTATTATAAAAACTTCTGTAAAATTTTTTAAATACGGCATCCATAAGTACTTTGTTTTAAGGCAATTAGTGTTTGTAATATACTCAAATTTATGACGCCAACGCCGCTGCGTTTGCTGCAGCGAGTCCAGCTTGTAATGAACTTAGCTTCACTTGTGCTTTGCTCAATGATACTTGCGCATCGTCTAACTGACCAACTGTGTCATTTGAAGCCGCTAATGATTCTTCGTACATGTTGCTTGTAATGTCGTATGCTTGAGATAAGTACCCTTCAAGTGATGTTTTTTCATTACCTCCAGCACCAACAATAAACTCATACAGTTTTTTTGATTGCGATTCTTCTAACTCCATAGCTGCTTTAGATTCTATGGTGGTTGCTTGTGAAGAAAACACCGATTCTAAGGCAATTAACGTTAATGCAACGGCATTATTTGCATCCGAACTTGCTTGCGTAACCATCGTAATCAATTCGTCAGAAATTAGCGGATTGATTGCTTTTTTACGAATGACTAGGTTTGATAATTTATTGATGACTTCCGCCGAATAAATAAGTTTGTTAATCACCGTATTTATTTCTGTTGCAACACCTTTTATGTCGGTTTCAGCACCAGAAGATTCCTTGAGTGTTTTCCCAGAACTTGCGTATAAATCTTTTGCATTGTTTACTACGGTATCTACGGAATTTTTATTATTTAATGCTTGCGTTTTGTTCGCTTCTGCAGTTGATAATTCCGTTTCAAGCTTTGTTGATTTCTCCGTTAATGAAGTTACAATAGCCTGGTATTGTTGTACTTCATTTTGCGCGTTTAGCACTTCTTGCGTTAAGAAATCAATTTCTTGTTTCTTTTTTTCGGTGATCCCGTACTTTTGAGGTGCAGGATCTGCTGCTATTAATATGGTTTCTCTACTCATGATGTATAGTTTTTAAGATTATTATACTGTGGTTTGTTTTGGATACGCTATTATTTTGGTAGCATCTGCAAACGGATCTTTATATGTGAACGCATCCGTATGTTGGAAATCTGAAAGTGCATTGGTAAACTGCGTATTTACAGTTTCATCAGCATTTTTCGAAATAGAAATTACAGTAGGAATGTACGCATTGTTTCCAATTAAACGATTTCCGAAATTATCCGTAGTTTCAGCTGCTAAGGTTACTTGCTTGCTATAAAATTTGTAACCTTCTGCTAGTAGCATTAACTCTATGATGAATTGTGCAAAATCGACTAGAAGTTTTTCTAGTGTTTTCTCCTTACCATCAATTACGCTTTCTATAGCACCTTCAATAAGTGTGATAATGTCATTTATAAACTGTTCCTTATCTGCTGCAGATGTTTTTTTAGGAATAGTGCTTTCTACTTTCGCATTTAACTCCGTTACTTTTTCTTCTCCAAGTTTGTCTAGAAGGTCACCAATATTTGTAATACTTCTTAGTAAATATGCTAGTAGTGTATCTGTTCCTGGAACTGCAGGTGTATAACTTCCTGCAGGAATTTGCTCTGCAGTCGTTAAGTTAAAGAAGAATCCAGGTTGTAAATGTTCTTGATCTTTTAAAGCGTCTGATTTTTGCTTGGTAAGAATCTTTAATTGAAGACTTAATAAATTCGTTCTTTCCGTAGTTGAAATAGTAGTAGCACTAGTTTTTGAAACTTTCTTAGCACCAGCACCTTTTGCACTTTTCGTGTCAGTTTTTGCTTCTTTTGAGTCACTCTTTAACGCATCAAGTTGACTTTGAATAGTGGCAATCTTTTCAGTATACATGTTGTCAAGCTTCATTTTATCGCTTACCTGTGCGTCAATGTATTTTAATTCTTCATCGGTTAATAAACCTCGAACTAAATTTGGATTATTTGGTAAGAATACACAACGATACTGTATATAATCTAACGCTTCTTCTCCTTCAGAATCTACTAAATATGCAGGATTTTCAAACACACCAAAATTAATAACTTGTGCATCTGTTGGCGGTTGAATTGCATTTGAAAATACAGCGTTCAACTGATTTTCAAGCATAAACATTTTAGATGGCGCAGATAAATAATCGTCAAAAGTGTTGATGATTTTTTTGTAAGCTGTTTTAAATGTAGCAAACACAACAACTACATACTCTTTTCCTAATACTAAAGCTTTTCCTTCAGAATCTTGTAAAACAGGATGTGTAGCAGAATTAGTGCCAGCTATGTAAATCTTTTTCTTAAGTCCAGTTATAACACCAGCGGAATTTTTAATTTTATCTGCCTCCACTATTTGTGCGTACCGATTTGCATACGCTCCCGTTATAATTCCTTCTGCATCATTCATACTAAACGTAGCACTTTTACTATTTTCTACAAGCATAATGTAGTAATCCTGAACTGGCTGATTGGTATCTTTTGGATCAGTATCAGTTGATGACTTTTGCTCACTAAAAGCACTTAGATATGGACTAAATGAAACCACATAACTATCATGATTTCCAATAGTTATAGGAGTTGTAACCGTAAGGTCTAAGTTTAACTCTGAATTGCTTAATTCAAAGGCAATATCAGTAGACTCATACGCAACACTATAATCTTCTAAAACGCCTTCTGCTTGCTTTTCTTTAGTATTCGCAGTTGCTAGTTCGGCACTTTGTGTAGATAATAATGTCGTCGTATCATCAAACTGTTTTGTCACAACACTCAGTAAATCTTTTATAGAAGTATCTGTTACCGTAGCTTTGGCTGCCAACGTTGTTGTTGTCACTTCCGCAACAGAAGCCGAAGCTTCCATACTGTGTTGTGAAGCTTGTTCAGCTGCGTATGCAGTATCATTCATCAACACATTTGCTTTGTTACTTTGCGTATAAATATCAGTGTCAAAATCTGCCGCATTGATAATGCTAAAAATGCTTCCCGTAGTACTTGCTAGTTTCAGAATTGCATTTGCCGCAATTTGAACATTTGCTGCTGCAACGGCTGTATTAGTTACAGATCTTGAGGTGTAGCTTTTAGCATTATTAGCAGATTCCAACACATTAGTGGAAAGATCACTGTCAATAATAGCTTGTTCATGCACATTTTTCTCAAAAGCATATTTTGCAGTGGTTATTTCTAACTCTTCTGCCGTTGTAATTCGCGCACCTTGTGCGTAGTAGAGCGAAAACATGGATGCTTCCAGTTTTGCTTCTACACTTTGTAATTCTAATTCTTGTGTGTTCAATGAGGACACGACACTCGAATGTAGATTTTCGTTGTAAGAACTCATAAATTTAATTTTTTAGTTTGTTAATTAATTTTAAACCTTGGTATAGGTTATTTTTATAGTAATAATTTAATTCTTCAGCGCTAGCTGCTATCTATTTTTGATGTTGATTTATATAATTTCATTGTGTTATAGTTTATGGTTAATATGCCCAAGTCACATGTAATGGTTTTCGCATCCATGGTAGTTTTATGATTGAAAACGAAAATGGCGATTTCAACATTAAAATATCATAGGCTCTTTTTTCTACGGTTAATTCCCAACGTTCATCGGTTTCTCTCAAAATTCCGTCTCGTACCAACCAATTTCCTCGAAATCCATTGATAGATGTATCTCCAATAGCACTCCAATAGCCAATTGCTGCCTGAATCAATCCATCAATCAGTTGTTTTTGGTCTTGTGTCATTTCTATGGAATCTCTCACTGGCGTATCTGGCGAAAGCCCACAAAGAACTTTATTTAACGTCAACAAAGATTCGTCCGTTTGTGTCAATCCTGTGACGATATATTGTAAATAATGCACAGCATCTAACTGATTTTCGGGTGTTTTAAAAACCTTGTCAGCAGTAATTCCCAAACGTTCAAAAAGCATTAAAAAATAAGAATTTAGTAATACCAATCCAGCATTCGGAATTGGAACACCTTCGTCAGGTAATGCTATTGATTTTGTATTCATAGACGGTTTTTTAGTGTTTTTATATTCAATTGTTTTCTGCGTTTGTAAAGTCGGTTTTACAACTGGTAATACGTTTTTATAAGGTATTAGCAACGAAGCTGGCAATGCTGTTTTTATCGTGTTCATTGCTTTAAAAAAGTCACGTTCTTTTACGCCTTTTTTTCCGCAAGTTTCCCATAAAAACTCGTTCCAAATGTTTGTGCTGGCAATTAATGACCAATTGGAATTTCGCCAAGCGGTGAGTACTTTTTTGACTAAAATTTCTTGTAACACTTTCGTGGAAATTCCATTCATGGAAATCAGCGCAATATGTTCATACAATTTCTGTATATCGGTAAGTTGTTTTTGTTGCGTTGGATATAACTTTAGCAACGATTTTATCAACGTTGCAAAATGAATCGTTTGTGAAAACTTTGTCAATTGCACTTCCGAAATTTGTTGACTCCGAATCGTTTTCAAAATAATACTTGGTTGATGCAGTATCAATTCGTTCACAATACTGCGATAATTGCGCGTTTCTTTATGTTGAAACCACGCTGGAATTGCAAATTGCGTGATGAGGTATTCGCTCAACAACTCAATTTTCTGTTGTTCAATACAAGTTTTAATCGCTTCCGAAAGTGTGTTTTCGTGTATTTCTTCTGAAACCAATTCAAAAATTTGATGTCTCTCTAGCAATACGGTTTTCAAAATTTCAGGAACTTTCAATCCGCTATTTTGAATATGTTTTACAATGGTAATTTGATCTAAAGTTGCAATTTCGGAAAGCTTTTCAAACGTAGTTTTTACGAGTATTTCCAGTACTTTTTTTGCTGTATTTTTAGTTTGAATCAACGCAATTGTTTGTTTCCAAAAAATGGTTTCTAAAGAAGCAATCAGTTGCGAATTTCCAAGTTGTTTTGCAAGTGCAAATACTACATGAATTGCTTTAAAAATAGCTTGTTGCGAACTTGATAAATCGCTTGCAATCAGTACAATAAATTCTTCAAAAGTAATTGCGTTTCGTACTAATAATAGTTGTTTTTCTGTCTGAATCGTTTCTTTAATAATGTTTCTAATTTCTGTTGGCGATGTTTCCAAACCAACCACAAATAACTGTTTGTATGAATACGTATTTTTTGAAATTTCAAAGCTAGCATTCGTTGTTTTTAAGTTTTCTTTTAATGCTTCAAACAATACGGAAACAGCTATTTTATAAGGTGTCATTAGAACTTCATTTTTTAAAGCAACGCGCACTTCTATCTTCTCATTTCTCTTTTCTATGTTCTGTTCTCTATATTCTATTTTCTGCTTTCTTTCCTCTTTTTTCAATACTGGAAATGTCTCAAAAACCGTCTCTTCAAAAAGCACGATAAACTTACGTTCATTGCCACGATATAAATCATATGTAACTAATGATTGCCAGAAACAATCCTGTAATAGCGTTTTAATCTCTGTTGCCGTAAACGTCGTTTTTGTAGCTGAAATTTGTTGTAAAAACCTAGAAACTAAACGCTCCCGAATCTGTATTCCATTGGAAAGTAAATACGAAATAAAGGTATTTTCTTGTGCTTTAAATTCGTTGGTAGTTATCTTTTTTGCACGCACTAGTTTTGAAACAAATGTTGCAACAATAACTTCTTGATTTGGTTGTGCTACAAACTCCAAAATTTCCTCTAAAACTGTTTTTGATACATTCGTTGTATGCTGTTTTTTAATCGCTTCAAATTCTTGCGAAGACCAAGCCAATGTTTTAGTTTTTGGATACTTTAATAACAACTGAATTGCTTCTTCAATTGCATTCGTGGAAACTTTTGAAACCGCCGAACTTTGCTTCAATACGTATAATAATTCTGAAAATAATTTTGCCGAACTCAATTTTTCGTGCTTCCATATAACTTCAAAAGCTGTGTCTACTAAAACATGTTTAATTGCACGTAATGCAGTTGCTTTTCTAGGATTCTTAGAAATAAGTTCGTCCATAAATTGATGAACTTTTTCTACAATCTTGAAAGTTTCAGGGTGTACTTGTTTCAAAAATCGCTGTGTTCCGTAGGTTGAAATCAACGTTAATATATGAACAGTAACTGAATGTGTTTTTTGAACTTTAGTCACAACATTCCAAAATTGTACTGGCGAAGTCGAAATCCACATCAAAATTGTTTTTTCAAGTTCTTGAGCTTGTTTTGAATGACCTTTATTGTTTTGAATTTCAGAACTATATGTTGTAATAATTCGATGCAATGTTTCTTCAGAAGCAACCATTTTTGAGCTAGAAACTTCTTGTTGATACAATGTATGTAGCGATTTGAATAAGGAAATAAAAGTAGTTTTCTTATGTGTGTTTGTTACGTTTGAAGCTACAAATCGATCTAATATAACAAGTTTTGTTTGCTGCTGTTTTGTTGCTAATTTCTGCACAATAAATGCTAAAAATGCATCTTTAGAAACGGAAGCATTTTGGTTTGCAATGCAAAATTCAATTCCGAAAGTATACAAATCTAGTTTATCAATTTTTACAGCAGTTTCTGTATTTAATTTTGATAAAAACGAAATCTGCGTCAACACACTTTTCGATTGCGAAGGCGATAAAGCGACAAATAAATTTTCAATAGAAGCAGGAATCAAATCGTTCAGAATTGTTTTCCAAGTAGCTGGTTTTTGTTCCACATTCAACACAATTTTTTGAAAACGTGTTGCATCTAACTTTGATAAATTAATCACCAATTCGTTAAACTCATTCTTCTGCGTTGGTGTACTTCTTTTAGAAGATTCATTAAAATAATCCGCAATTTTTACCCAGAAATTCTCTTTCTGCTTTTTCGTTTTCACTTTCGTGAATGCTGTATGATGTAATTCCTCTGATAATAATCTTAAAATAGCGATAAAACCTTTATTTATATGTGAATACTCACATGTGCGTTCCACTGCATTTTCAATCAATTCTAGCATCGCTTCATACGATAAATTGAAATGATTTGCCATTTGTTCCACGGTATTTCGAACAAAAGCAACTTTGTTGAAAATGGTTCCTCTATCTGTAAATAAATAATTCAAAATCCACAGCCAAATATTCTTTTTAAGATCACTTGTACTTGTCTGAACAATAGTTTCTCTTTCCTGAACTTTTACAAACTCTTCAGAAAAACTAATAATTTGTTGATGATTATTAGGTTCTAATCCTGCAATAATCTTTTTAATAGTATCATCTGTAAACTGCCAAGAAATTCGTTTCCGAACATTTTCTTGCAATCCAATTTCTTGAATCATTTGAATTGCATCCAACCGATTGTTTAGCAATTGCGAACGCATAATCTGAGCTGCCGAACCATAGGTTTCTTGATAATTCCAAGGCATCATTCCTTGCAAAAGAAAAGTACGCAACACACTAATTTGCGCCATTTTTTGATTAACAATTTCCAACGTTTTGTCGCCACTTTTTGGATACATAATCAAGTCGTACAATGCGTTGCGTAAAGCTTCTTCCAAACGTAATGGAAGTTCACTTAGCATATTTTCATAGGTAATTGATCCTAAATCAATAACCAATTTATTAATCTTCAAAACCTGTCCTTTTGGACAAATACTATCAAACACATTCGTAATAATACGCTTCATTTTATACGCGCTCCACGTACTAATCGCAGTTTGCAATTCGTGCGCAAGATGCTTGGAATCGAATCCTGTGTTCCATTGACAACGCGTGACGATATGTGCTTCTTGGTTATACATCTGTTGGCGTTGTTTTTAGTTTTTTTAATTGCGCAATGATATTTCCTGCGTTTGAGATAATTGTACTAGAGTCAATACTTTCTGTTTCGGCATTGTAAATATTGGCGTTATACCAAGCTGCATACAACGGAATTAATGTAGTAAGTTGTGTTGCATTTCCATACAAAGCGGTTGCTTCTAATTGAATAGACAATTGACTTTCTGTAAAATAGGAGAGACGTTGTTGCCATTCGGGCGCACTAATTTCTTTTATGAAGTTTGGAAAAACCCAAAGCAATGTATTTTCAAAAAGTGCATCTGTAATGTATACGGTATTTTCATTGTTCCAACTTATGTTTGCTGTCCACGCGTACGCTGTATTTTCAATTGGTGTAAAAACGGCGTCTGTTATTGTGTTACTTTCAATTTTTACAAGTGTATATGTTGGTTCAATATTTTTTAAATAGTCTGCAATGTTATCATCCGAAGTCATGATTGCTAATTGTGTGGACAATGACATGAAATCTAAGTAATTTAGTATCGTATCAATACGATAATATGTTTTTGATAAAGTATCTTCTTGTATAAAAACAGTAAAACTTCCCGATTGTAATAACAAATTTGTTTCAATAGCAATGACACCTTTTCGTTGCGTAATCATCCATAAAGCAACTTCAATTTGTTGACAAACCAACGCGGATGGAAATTGAGTGATGACTTCCGAGTGTGTTTCAGGCGTATTTTCAGGATCAACACTTACTTCTATG